>CBETOJ010000092.1:0-6527 GCA_965537725.1 uncultured Campylobacterales bacterium
TTGTATTTCCTTTAAAATCAAACAAAAACTTTTTTTGCTTTTTTAAGATATCTTGATTGATCAATTTAAACTTAGTATCAACAATGATAAGTAATGCACCATCACTTGTCTGAATAGTCACAAAAGGTAAAACTTTAAAGTTTTTTACATTTTCTACTTTCTCTTTTTGAGTTAGTAAAACTTTTGGAGTATCCTCTTGTAAGATCTTTCTTTTTTCTTGAAGTTCATTGATCTTTTGAAGCTCTTCTTGTTTTTGTAGTTCAAGTTCTTCAAGCTCTTTTTCTCGCTCAATTAAAAGTTGCTCTTGTAGTCTTGCTGTTTCTATCTCTTGTTGTTTTTGTTTCTCCTGCTCCTCTATCATTGAGACATACTCTTTTTGTTTTTGTTCAAAAGTATCCGTTGGCTCAAATGGGTTTTCACGACCAAGTAACGGGAATGATAAAACAGTGATCAATAAAAGATAAACAATATACTTCATAACTTTTCAGGCTCCAAGTTTTTTAATTCAAAATATTTTTTTTGCAAAAGAGCATTTTCAAACTGCAAACGTTTAATATCTGTTTGTAGTTTTCCTTTTCTATTTTTAAGATTTACATATACTTCGTAAGAGTTTTTTCCATAAAACAAAATATTTGCAACATAATATGCAAAAGAGAAAGTAAGTATTAAAAGACTCAATGCGATTAATATAAACTTTCTATTCTCTTTTGTCATCTACAAACTATTTGCTTATTTTAGAAAATGGTTCTTTCCCTAAATACTCAGCGTATCCGATCTCTGTACCAATCTCTAAAAGTCTGTTATATTTAGCGATTCTATCACTTCTTGCAGTACTTCCTGTTTTAATCTGTCCACAGTTTAAAGCTACTGCAAAATCAGCGATAAATGCATCTTCACTTTCACCTGATCTATGAGACATTACACAGTTGTAGTTGTTTCTTTGAGCAAGTCTAACTGTAAGCATAGTTTCACTTACACTTCCAATTTGATTTGGTTTGATTAAAATTGAGTTTGCGATCCCTTTTTGGATACCTTCTGCTAAAATGTTTGCATTTGTTACAAAAAGATCATCTCCAACTAATTGGATCTTATCACCTAACTTTTCAGTCATAAGCTTAAACCCATCCCAGTCATCTTCGCTTAAACCATCTTCCATAGAGATAATTGGATATTTCTCACATAATTCAACATAATAATCAACAAGTTGGGCAGAAGTTAATTCTCTATCTTCAGATTTTAGTAAATATTTTCCAGACTCACTTACAAGCTCACTTGCAGCAACATCAAGTGCGATACAAATCTGCTCACCAGCTTTATATCCTGCTTTTTCAATCGCTTCCATAATTACTTGTAGAGGATGCTCATTTGATGTTAAGTTTGGAGCAAATCCACCCTCATCTCCAACAGCAGTAAGCTCACCCATTCCATCAATGATCTTTTTAAGATTATGATAAATTTCAGATGATGCTCTAAGCCCTTCATTCAAATTTTCAAATCCAACAGGCATAATCATATACTCTTGAAAATCAACAGAGTTATTTGCATGCTCTCCACCATTTAAAATATTTAACATTGGAACAGGCATAGTCATAGCATTTGCCCCACCTAAATATCTATATAAAGGCATTTTAAGACTAGTTGCAGCAGCACGTGCAACTGCCATAGATACACCTAATACTGCATTTGCTCCAAGATTAGAATAATTTGGAGTTCCATCGATATCTTTCATTGTCGCATCAACTTCTGCTTGATTAAAAGGACTTAGTCCAATTAATTCATTTGCAATAGCATCATTAACATTTGTTACAGCCTTTAATACACCTTTACCCATGTATCTCTCATCACCATCTCTAAGCTCAAGTGCTTCTCTTTTCCCTGTACTTGCTCCACTTGGAACAATCGCACTTGCTTTTGTTCCATCACTTAAATACACAGTAGCTCTAACAGTAGGATTTCCTCTACTATCCATTACTTCATCAGCAAAAATATTATCGATATAAACCATTCTAAACCTTCCTTTAATAGTAAATTTTCAGGATTATGGTATCCTATATTTACTTAAAAAATAAAAAAGTTGCAATTTGCAATTTTTTTTAAACTATATGGAAAAAAATGATATAGTTCCACATATTGAATCAAACCATAAGGATAAACGAAATGAATGAACAACAAAAAAATGCACTTAATCTTGCTATCAAACAGATGGATAAAGCATTTGGGAAAGGGATGCTTATTAGACTAGGAGATAAAGAGGTGATTCCAGTTGAGACAATACCGACAGGTTCTATCGGGCTTGACCTGGCTCTTGGAGTGGGTGGACTTCCAAAAGGAAGAGTTATAGAGATATACGGACCTGAAAGTTCAGGGAAAACAACACTTACCCTTCACGCCATAGCAGAATGTCAAAAGTCGGGTGGAGTATGTGCATTTATTGATGCGGAACATGCACTTGATGTAACCTATGCAAAAAATTTAGGAGTTGATACAGATAACCTTCTAGTATCCCAACCAGACTTTGGAGAACAAGCTTTAGAGATCCTTGAAACAGTTATTAGAAGTAGTGCTGTTGATCTTGTAGTAGTTGACTCCGTAGCGGCACTTACTCCAAAGGTAGAGATCGATGGAGATATGGATGATCAGCAAGTGGGGGTTCAAGCAAGGTTAATGTCAAAAGCTCTAAGGAAGATCACTGGTATTTTAAACAAAACAAACACTTCAGTTATCTTTATCAACCAAATAAGAATGAAAATAGGTATGACAGGATATGGAACACCTGAGACCACTACAGGAGGAAACGCTCTAAAATTCTATTCTTCTGTAAGACTTGATATTAGAAGAATTGCATCACTTAAACAAGGTGAAGATGTTATTGGAAATAGAACCAAAGTAAAAGTAGTAAAAAATAAAGTTGCCCCTCCATTTAAAGTAGTAGAGTTTGATATTATGTTTGGTTCTGGAATCTCTAGGACAGGTGAGCTTATAGATTATGGTGTAAAGATGGATATCATTGATAAAGCTGGAGCTTGGTTTAGTTACAATGATTCTAAAATCGGTCAAGGAAAAGAAAACTCAAAACAATTTTTACTTGATAATCCAGAAATTGCAAAAGAGATAGAAGGAAAAATTTTAGAGTCTATGGGAGTAGCGGTAAAAGAAGAACCAGCTGCAGAATAAGTAAAGATAAACTTATTTTAAGTTTTATTTTAGTATTATTCCAAACTTTTTTCGGAATTTTATTAAAATATCCTTTCGAGATTAGGTAGTATTGAAGTGATACATATCACTTCGTAAAGAGAAGCCTGAGCATTGCTTAAATGTTCAAACCAAATTTTATAAAGGAAAGAAATGCCTACAATTAATCAATTGATTAGAAATGAGCGTAAAAAAGTTGAAAAAAAATCTAAATCAGCTGCGCTTCTTTCATGTCCTCAACGAAGAGGAGTATGTACAAGAGTATATACAACAACTCCAAAGAAACCAAACTCAGCTTTAAGAAAAGTTGCAAAAGTAAGACTAACTACTGGATATGAAGTAATCTCATATATCGGTGGAGAGGGTCACAACCTACAAGAACACTCAATCGTACTAGTACGTGGTGGTAGAACAAAGGATTTACCAGGGGTTAAGTATCACATCGTTAGGGGTGCTCTTGATACAGCTGGTGTTGCTAACAGAACTGTTGGTAGATCTAAATACGGTACAAAGAAACCTAAGAAATAGTAGAAGGATTAGACAATGAGAAGAAGAAAAGCTCCAGTTAGAGAGGTTATGGCTGATCCTATTTACAATAGTAAGGTTGTAACAAAATTTATTAATGCAATTATGTTAGATGGTAAAAAATCTGTTGCTCAAAAAATCATGTATGGTGCAATCGCAAACCTTGATGGTAGAGGTGAAGATTCTGGTATTGATCTTTTTGAAAAAGCAATTGAAAATGTAAAACCACTTTTAGAAGTAAAATCTAGAAGAGTTGGTGGAGCTACATACCAAGTTCCAGTTGAAGTTAGACCAGTAAGAAGACAAACATTAGCTCTTAGATGGTTAACAGATATGTCTCGAAAGAGAAATGAAAGAACTGCAGTTGAAAGATTAGCAAATGAACTTTTTGATGCTGCAAACGAAAGAGGAAACTCATTCAAGAAAAAAGAAGATATGCATAAAATGGCAGAAGCTAATAAAGCATTTGCTCACTATCGTTGGTAAGATATACTACAGTATTATCAACTTTTTCAAAAAGGGTGCATTTGCCACCCTTTTTTTTTAGCTTAATTTTGATATAATCACGAAATTTTTATAAACTACTTAAAAGGAAACACTAAAAGATGGCAAGAAAAACACCACTTAACAGAGTTAGAAATATCGGTATCGCGGCTCACATTGATGCTGGTAAGACAACTACAACAGAAAGAATTCTTTTCTACACAGGTGTATCTCACAAAATCGGTGAGGTTCACGACGGTGCAGCAACTATGGACTGGATGGAGCAAGAGCAAGAAAGAGGTATTACTATTACTTCTGCAGCGACTACTTGTCACTGGCCACACCCAAAAACAAACGAGCAACTACAGATCAACATTATTGACACTCCGGGGCACGTTGACTTTACAATCGAAGTTGAAAGATCTATGAGGGTACTTGATGGTGCTGTTGCAGTATTCTGTTCTGTTGGTGGGGTTCAACCACAATCTGAAACTGTTTGGAGACAAGCAAACAAATATAAAGTTCCAAGAATGATCTTTGTAAATAAGATGGATAGAACTGGTGCTGATTTTTATATGGTTGAAAAACAAGTAAGCGAACGACTTGGTGCAAACCCAGTTCCTGTACAATTACCAATCGGTGCAGAAGAAAACTTCCAAGGTGTAGTTGATTTAGTTCAAATGAAAGCTATCGTTTGGGATGAAGATGCTGCAATGGGTTCTAACTACCACGTTGAAGATATTCCTGCTGATATGCAAGAAAAAGCTGAAGAGTATAGAGAAAAAATGATCGAAGCTGCAGCTGAGTCTGATGATGCTTTAATGGAAAAATACTTTGAAGAGGGTGAACTTTCTGAAGAAGAGATCATCGCTGGTCTTAAAGCACAATGTTTAACAATGGCTATTACTCCAATGACTTGTGGTACTGCATTTAAAAACAAAGGTGTTCAAACTTTACTTGATGCTGTTGCTATGTATTTACCAGCTCCAACTGAGGTTGCTGATATTAAAGGTGAGACTCAAGATGGTGAAGCAGTTATCGTTCCTTCAACTGATAATGGTGAAGTAGCTGCATTAGCATTTAAAATTATGACTGACCCATTTGTTGGACAGTTAACATTTACAAGAGTTTATAGAGGGCAGTTACAATCTGGTACTTATGTAATGAACTCAACTAAAATGAAAAAAGAGAGAATCGGTAGACTTCTTAAAATGCACTCAAACAATAGAGAAGAAGTTACAGAGCTTTATGCTGGTGAGATTGGGGCAGTTGTTGGTCTTAAAGATACAATCACTGGAGATACTTTAGCATCTGATAAAGATCCAGTTATCTTAGAGAGAATGGAATTCCCAGAACCAGTTATCTCTGTTGCAGTTGAGCCAAAAACAAAAGCTGACCAAGAGAAAATGGGTATTGCACTTGGAAAACTAGCACAAGAAGATCCATCATTTAGAGTAGCTTCAGATGAAGAATCTGGTCAAACTATTATCTCTGGTATGGGTGAGCTTCACTTAGAGATCCTAGTTGATAGAATGAAAAGAGAATTTAACGTTGAAGCAGAAGTTGGTGCTCCACAAGTTGCATACAGAGAGACTATTAAAGCTCCTGTTAACCAAGAGTACAAATATGCTAAACAATCTGGTGGTAAAGGTCAATATGGTCACGTATTCCTTAAAATTGAGCCTATGACAGCTGAAGAGACAAATGAAGAAGGTTTTGAGTTTGTTTCTGAGATCAAAGGTGGAGCTATTCCAAAAGAATATATTCCTGCAGTTGAAAAAGGGTGTGTTGAAACTATGCAAGGTGGTATCTTAGCTGGATATCCATTAGTTGATATTAGAGTAACTGTTTATGACGGTTCTTACCATGATGTGGATTCATCTGAGATGGCATTTAAACTTGCTGCTTCTATGGGATTTAAAGCTGGTTGTAAACAAGCTGCAGCTGGAGCTTGTATCCTTGAGCCTATGATGAGAGTTGAGATTGAAACTCCTGAAGAGTACATGGGTGACGTTATTGGGGATTGTAACAAAAGAAGAGGACAAGTTCAATCTATGGATGAAAGAGCTGGTGTAAAACTTGTTGTTGCACTTGTTCCACTTGCTGAGATGTTTGGATACTCTACTGACCTTAGATCTATGTCACAAGGTCGTGCAACTTACTCTATGATCTTTGATCAATATATGGAAGTTCCTAAAAACGTTTCTGACGAGATCATCGCTAAAAGAGGATAATTAAACTTTAAGTTTTCTTTGAAACGCCCTACTTTGGTAGGGCGTTTTTTATTATATACACTTTACACCTCAATTAAAACACCTGCTTAAAAT
>CBETOJ010000093.1:0-6498 GCA_965537725.1 uncultured Campylobacterales bacterium
TAGAGCCCTTAGATAAAAGGTTTATTCAATTTTTCAGGGGTGACTATTTAGATTTAATGGTTTTAGTTTTTCTACAATAGTTTTTTTAAAAGTGTTTGTATTAACCATATGTAAATCTCCTATATGATTTTTTATACTAAACTATAATCTTTTTTAACTTAAGTGGCATTAACCTAAGCTTTTAAACAATCCATAAAAGAGCTATATTTAATGAAAGATGTTTTTTATTTCTTTTGTTTTTCTTTCATAGATTTAAGAGTATAAGTAAGAAGTATTATCAGTTGAAACTAAGAGATAAGTTTAAAACTTATCTCTAGCAAAATAAGCAGCTCCTAAAAGAGCTGTCTTATCTTCTAAAGAGATTTTTACTTCCATTGTTTCTAAAAGTGATTGAAATCTTCCTTTTTCTAAAAAACTTTCTAAAAAGTGTTCTTTTAAGATTGGTAGTATTTTGGGAGCGATCCCTCCACCTATATAAACGCCACCTAAAGACATTGCTTTTAAAGCCATATTCCCAGCTTCAGCTCCATATATTTTAGAAAAAAGCTCTAAAGTTTTTATAGCGATTTGATCGTTTTGACTCAGTGCTAGTTGTGATACTATAGCACTTTTATCTTCATCCTCTTTTGCCTTTTGAATAAGATCATGAAAAGGGATATTTTCATCTTCACATAAAAACTGATAAAGTAAAAAGATCCCACTTCCACAAAGTACTCTTTCATAACTTACATGATCAGGAAAATGATCTCTTAGCCAAATGAGAAGTTTATCTTGTATAGGGTCAAGTGGAGCAAAATCTGTATGACCACCTTCACACCCTATTGGATGATAGTTTTTTCTATCAAAGAAAAGTTGAGCTTCACCGAGTCCTGTTCCTGCTGCTACAATTGCTTTATTTGCTTCTTTTTGTATCCCTTTTGGATTTAGTGAGATAAATTTATCCTCTTCAAGATAAAGCATCCCATAAGCAGTAGCTTCAAGATCATTGATCAATGCCACTTGCTCAATTTTAAAAAATTTTTGAAGCTCTTGTACACTTATATTCCATGGAAGATTTGTAGTGATACATTTCCCATCTATCACTGGTCCTGCAATTCCAAAGCAGGTTTTTGTGATAGTGATACTTTTATATTTAGAGGTAAACTCTTCTAAGATATTTATTAAAGAGTTATACTGTTTACTTGGGTATTGCTCTTCAAGTTCTATGATAAGTTTTTTATTCTCTTCTTTAAAAAGGGCAATATTTACTTTTGTCCCCCCTATATCTACACCTAAGATCATGATTTTGGTAACTCCTCTAACAGTAAGTATTTTAAAGCTTTTACAAAGGCTTCATCCACTTTTTTCATGGAGAGTTTATAAAATGATTCCCAAGCTGGTGCTTTTTCTTCATCATATAAGCATATATCTTTCCCCTCACACCATACTATTTTTACAGCATGACCAATGATAACATCAAAGATAAGATCATCTTCTATATAGATAGAGCTATTTTCTCGCAATAATCTATCAAGGGTTTGTATCAGTTCAACATTAAGCTGTCTATATTCTGGAGAGTGTATCTTATGGAGTTGCGTATCTACAAGGATCTCAAAACTTCTCTCATTGGCAGTTGATTTATGGGTGAGCTCATTTCCAATTCTAGTTTTTAGATCATATTTATCACCTATTACTACCCCATTACACTGTTGTAGAATATACCAAACTTTTTTATGAAGTTTTTCAGTACTATGCCCTAACATTCCCGCTTCAACTCTCCATTGTTTCCAATCATTGATCTCATGGTTTTCATCAAGTTTTAATGTTGCTAATAAACTTTGAAAATTTGTTAAGCCTGAACTATGAAGTTTCTCATGATATTTTAGCTGAGCCGCTTTTTCATTAAATGATTCTAGGATGGTTTTTAAAGTATTATAAATATCATATGGGGATAAAGAGATAAGATATTCATATCCATCTGCAATTGATAAGTTTTGATCAATACAGATTTGACTTACCATCAATTGTACATAATACCAAGTTCGAAGAGTCAAAGTATTTTCAAAAAGATGTGGTTCTATTCGAATAAGATGACCAAGATGTAAAATAATCTCTTGAGTCAAGATCTTCTCAGCCGTATTATCTCCACAGTGTTGATTGACAACTTTTACGATTGTTTGTGAATCAAGAGGTTGGCTTAAAGTTGCATCTTCATTATATGCTCGACCAACTGCTAGATGCTTTTGACGGATGATCACTTCTAAAAGCGCATCTTCAAGTTTATCATCATATTTATTAGTGATCTGTGCAAGACGTCTTACCACTGCCCAATCATGGGAAAGTGTAGCAGTGACATACTGGTGTTCTGCTATATCACAAAGATTTATCTCTTTTCCCTCAATATCAAGTTTATAACAATCTTTTGATCTTTCAAAAAGTTTGCTTAGTGAGATAGCAGATTTCAGTCTATTTTTATGAGTAGTGACAAGCTCTAGTAGACTGAGATCATCTAAAGTATCAAGTTCTATAAGGTTTTTACTATTTATCTGATAGCCGTATTCATTATTTTGATGAAACTCTTTGGTATTAAACGACTCTTCAGTATGGATGATATTATCTATTTTTATTCCATGAAGATAATCGATCCTTTCAATCGCAGCAGTATTTAAAAGCTGTACTAGTGGACCAGTTTTAAGTGGCATATCTTTATAGTCTGGATTTTGAAGATCATTTAAAAGCTCCAATACATCTTTTTTATCATTCACACTTAGCATATCTTCTCTTACAAAAAAGACAATGAGTGGTTGTCCTTTATCATCCCAATGGAGTGAGAGAAACTTTAGAGAAGATCTAAAATGATCTACTAAAAGCTTATTATCATAACTAAAATAAAACCCTTTTGGATTAAAATAGTATGGTAAGAAAATGATCTTTTCTCCATCTAAGAGATGGATATAAGAAGTGGTGATTGTTCTAGATTCTGCATAGGGACGACCACTTAGTCCTAATTTGTCATTTTTCCCAAGAAGTGTATGGACACGTGAAAGCTCATTTGAATACATTATTTTAATAGGAGCTACATCTCCAATAGTCTCAGAAAAGATTCCATAATTTGCAAGGCTTTGTTTTACACTCTCATTTTGAGATAAAATAGATACCAAAGGATAGGTTTGTTTGCAAAGTCCAAGTTTTTGTCTTCTTTTTAAAGGATCTATCTCATCAGGTAGAAGTATCCCATCTATGATCATTTGAGAGAGCTGATAAAGGCTTTGTGCCCAAACAAGAGGAAGGTTCTCATTTGGAACTCTTTTTTGTGAGTTTGGAGTCTCTTTTTCAGCTTCAATTGATTCTTGTGGTACGAAGTACAGCTCAGGTAAAAGTTTCTCTCCATCTTTTTGGACAAAAGTATTCTCTAGCTTTTCTCTCCAATATGTGATCTTCTCATGATCATTTCTCATAATAGCATCTAGAAGTAGATAGGTATAAAAAAGAGGCCACTGGGATTCAATGTGTTCAAATTCTTTAAGCTCACTTGGTTCATAGTGGAGTCTATGGGGATCTTCTAAAACACTTTGGTGACCATCAAGTAAAAATCTTTTACATCCATATTCCCCACAAAGTTTTTTAATGATCTTATTTCTTGTCTTTTCAACAAGCTCACTACTCTCAACGGCATATGCAGGATATCCTATGATACTAAGAAGTGCAGCATCTGTTTCTTTTGAGTTTGATTCTCTTGGGAGCAAACCTTGTAGGGTAAAACGTGATCGTGCGATATCGTTTGGGATTACATGAATGACAGCTTCTTGGGAGAGGATATTTCCAAAAAGATTAAATCCTTTTAAAGCTTCTAAAGCAGCTTTTGCCATACCAACTGAGCTACAGTTGATCTCTGGTTCTCCATGGTTTATCTTATTTCCACGCTCCCAAATACCATAATCTGCTGTACAATAGCTTCTACTAATATAATGCACAAGATTTTGGATAAAATTTACTTCATCCATAGTATAGACGATCTTAAGACCTGAGGCGATCATTTGAGTGAGCATAAGTAGATATAAAGAGGTTGCATCAAGTTGCAGGTGTCCCCATTCATCATCTCCAACTACACTCAGTCCTGTATCAGTTCCATACTTTGCATGGAGTGCATCATATGGTTTAAGGGTATTTTTAAAAGTTTCTACTTTATTTGATTGTCTCATCATGGAAGTTAAAAGTCCACGCATCAGTTTTATTACACTTTGTTGTAATATAAAAGTTCTATGGTGATCAGGGATATATTTTTTATACGCAAGTGATAAGCCCCAAACACTTAAGATACTATATACATTATCTCGTACCCAAGCATCTGTATAATCTCCATGAGAGTTAATAGCAGTACTTGCAGGAAGAAGCCCTGTAATTGGGTTTTGTTTTGAAAGGATAACCTGTTCAACAGAGTTATAATGAGTGTCTAAGAGTGATGCTAAGCTATTTTGATCCATAGTACTTCCCCAGTTTTTTGCAATTATAAGCTTATAAAGGTTTTATTTAGCTTTGAGGGATAAAGAGGTTTTATAGATTTGTCCTAAAGAGATTCCAGCATCATTAGTTGGGATCGTACTGTTTGTGTAAAATGCTCTTTTTTGTTGTACTAGATTTTCACTTACTTTTTCTAAAAGAGTCTTATTTTGAAATACACCACCAGTTAAATAGATATCAAGATCATGATAAGAAGATATCTCAAGGATTATATGACAAAGTGTATTGATAAGCATGGAAGAGAGCTCTTCTTTTGAGCTTTTATTTTCTAAAATATACTCAAGAAGTTTTATATCTATAATACTATCTTGAATATCATACTCAAAGCTTTTTTTATAGGAGTGATCATAATGACTCTCAATCATAAGTCCACTTTCCCCTTCATAAGAGAGAAATTGTAATATATCTCCAAATGATGCAATAGCATCAAAAAGCCTTCCAACTGAACTCGTTTCAAAACAGTTAATATTTTTTTGATAACTTTGGTATAAAAGCTTTAATTCACTTTGACTAAAAGCTTTTACTGTAGGGAGATCTAAGTTTTCAAGCTCTTCAAAAGAAAACCTTTCAAAAAGTAGTGCAAGGGCGATACGTCTAGGCTCTTTTATAGCTTTTGTTCCCCCTAAGAGTTTAATAGGCTTAAAGCTATAAACTCTTTTATCATCAAGAAATACTTCTCCTCCCCATAATGTGTGATCTTCTCCATACCCAGTCCCATCAAAAGAAAATCCTATATAAGGTTTATTTTGTAGATTATATTCTGCTTTTAAAGCATAGATATGAGCAAGGTGATGTTGTACTCCTAAAAGCTCTTTATTTTGGGATTTTGCCCACTTTGTACTCTCATAATTTGGGTGAAGGTCAGTGATAATAATATCAGGATCAAAGTCGTAAAATCTTTTAAAAGTCTCTATAGTTCTCATAAAATACTCAAATGATACTATAGAATCTAGATCCCCAATATGTGGACTAACTATAATAGTATCTTCAAAAGCAAGTGCAATAGTGCTTTTAGAATTAGCTCCTACAGCTAAGAGTTTTTTTTCACATTTAAAAGGAAGTTTGATCACTTTTGGAGCATATCCACGGGCAAGTCTAAGAGTGGAAATTTTGTTATTGACAACTTGCACAAGACTATCATCAATGGCATTGATAATATCTCTATTAAAATCAACTATATATTCAATAAAAGGAAGTTTCTCTTCTATCTCTTTTTTTGTTGTAATAATAGGTTCACCTCCAAGATTTGCACTGGTTGCTATGATTGGATCTTCTAAATGCTCAAAAAGTAAGTAGTGCAGAGCAGTTGTAGGTAAAAAGCATCCTATTTTATTTATATTTGGAGCTACTTGTTTACTTAGAATATTGGTGTTTTTTTTATCAAGTATTACAATAGGTGCTTCTTTTGAGCTTAGTATCTCTTCCTCTTTTAAAGAGATGTTAACAAAGCTTTTGATCTTCTCAAGATCTTTGCACAGAACTGCAAAAGGTTTTGTTGGGCGGTTTTTATATTGACGTAGTTTTTGTATTGCAGTATCATTTGTAGCATCACAAACTATATGAAATCCTCCAATACTTTTAATAGCTATTATATTACCATTTTTAATAATATCTGCAAGATCTTTATATAAAGTGTTTGTTTGAAGTAAGGTATCTTTTTTATGTAAAGTGATCTTTGGTCCACACTCATTACATGAGATAGGTTGTGCATGATATCTTCTATTAAGTGGATCAGTATATTCCTCTTGGCAAGATGGGCACATTATAAATTCAATCATTGAAGTATTTATACGATCATAAGGGACTGTTTTTATGATGGAGTATCTAGGACCACAATTCGTACAATTGGTTGCAAAATAATTTTTATATTTTCCTTCTTTTTTTATATCTTTTATACACTCATCACATATTTTTATATCAGGGGATATAAGAGTGGTTTTGTTTTCATTATTTATTGAATGGATAATCTCAAAATCTAAAGAGTTTTCAAGTGCTATT
>CBETOJ010000094.1:0-6496 GCA_965537725.1 uncultured Campylobacterales bacterium
ACTAACTGGAAAACTTGGAGTAAAACACAATCTCTCAAAAGAGCTTTATCTCTCTTCTAATATAGGAACTGCCTATAATGTTCCAAATATAGTCCAAGAGCTTAACCCTTGGGGTGCCCCAAATACTGAACTTAATCCAGAAAATAGCTATAGTGCTGATATCAGCGTAGGCTATAAAGACCTTAAGATCACTTATTTTTATCAAAAAGTAAAAGATCTTATTGACTGGTATGATCCTGATGGATATATGGGAGCTACTATTGGTATATATAAAAACCTTGATGGGAAATCAACTTTTAAAGGGATAGAGATAGAATACTCTAAAGAAGTAGTTGAAAATACACTTTTTACACTGAATTATACGAAACTAAGTGCAAAAGATGAAGATGGGAAATACCTTGCAAGACGTCCTGAACAAACTCTAAAATTTGGAGTTGACTACTATGGAATCTCTAAACTTCACATTGGACTAAATGGTGAATATATCGGTACACGATATGATAGTGCCAATAAACAAGGAGAGCAAACAGGAAAATATACAATTGCACATCTAAATCTTAACTATGATCTTACTAGAGATATTAAACTATTTGGAAAAATCGAAAATCTTACAGACAAATATTACCAAACCGTTGATGGATATGCCACAAGTCCAAGAGCATATTATGCTGGAATAAAGTATAGTTTCTAATGATTAAAAAACTCCTATTACTATCTTTTTTCTCATTACAACTCTTTGGATATGAGCGCATTATAGCTCTAAGCCCAGCAATCAATGAGATCATATTTGCACTACAAAGTGGAGATAAAATAGTAGGAAATACTACCTATTGTACCTATCCAGAAGAGGCAAAAAAGAAACAAAAAGTTGGGGGATACTTCTCCCCCAACCTTGAAAAGATACTTTCACTAAAACCAGATATGGTAATCATGCAAACTAGTAGTATAGAACTCTCAAAACAATTAAACCATTTTGGAATAGAAACAAAAGTGATCACTATAGATAAACTAGACTCTATTAAAAATGCTATTAAAACCATTGGCGAGATTGTAGAAAGAAAGCAACAAGCAGCACAGATCATCTCCTCTATCGATACTTCGTTAGAAAACTTAAAAGGGATCATAAAAGATAAAAAGATATTGATAGCTATTGGACACAACCTTGATCTTTCAAAACAGATATATGTGGCAGGACAAAACCTTTATTATGATGATATTATTAACCTTAGTGGTAATACAAATGCACTGCAAAGTAAAAGAAAAGGGCAACCTGTATTAAACCTAGAAAATATCATCCATCTCAATCCTGATATTGTGATCTTGATTAGTCCATTTATGAAAGATAAAAACTTAACAAAAGAGATACTTATAAAACCATGGCAAAATATCCCTATCAATGCAGCCAAAACAAACTCCATCTTTGTAGAGCCAAATGAATATGCTGGTATTCCTAGCCATAGACTTCAATACTTTATCGATGATTTTAGAGGATTTTTACTTGAAGCTCAAAATAGATAAGTTCCAAACAGAGTATTTAAAAGATATCTCTTTTGAGTGCAAAAATGAAAATATCACCATACTTGGAGCCAATGGAGCGGGAAAGACCACTTTAGCAAAAGCTATTGTAGGACTCTATGAAAATGATGCTATTTTTATAGATGACACGCCATTTAATAAACTCAGTTCAAAAAAAAGAGCTGAGATTTTAAACTATATCCCCTCAAAACTAGAAATTTTTGATGAATATATCTCTGTTAAAGAGTACTTGTATCTATCTATTCTTAATGGAATAGAGGAAGATCAATTAGACAAAGTGATGAAACTTTTAGATATACAACATCTAGAAAATAAAAGCTGTAAACAATTAAGTAGTGGAGAATCCCAACTTCTTCTTTTTGCATCAGCTCTTTTACAAAATAGTACCTATACGATCTTCGATGAACCTACTGCAAATCTCGATAGCGATAAAAAGATCAATATCTTCAAGGCTTTACAAAACCAGACCAAAGGATTTAATATCGTGATAACCCATGATCTAAATCTTGCTTATAAACTTGGATATAGAATTATTAATATAGATTATGGAACCATATCATTTGATGGAAGTTCTAAAGAGTTTTTTGAACCAAATAACTTACAAAAATTCTTTGGAGATTCTATAAAACAAATAGATGGATACTATATGGTGAACTACTAATGAGATATTTTATATTTTTTCTCTCATTACTTATCATAGCTATTTCACCATTCTTTGGACAAATATCTATTGATATCTCAAATATTTTTAATACGGAACACTCGCACCATATGCTTTTTTGGGACTTGCGATTTCCTAGAACCATTATAGCTTTTTTTAGTGGAGCAATCTTAGCCCTTGGTGGTCTTATCTTTCAAACAGTATTTAGAAATGCTCTTACTACTCCATTTACCCTTGGAGTTGCTAGTGGAGCAACTCTAGGAGCAGCTATTGCTATCATATTTTTACCACTTAGTTTTTATTTTCTTACATATGTATTTAGTTTTTTAGGAGCTTTTTTAACCATTATCATTCTTTTTTTACTCTCTTCAAAACTAAAAGGGACTCAAACTAATTCACTGCTTCTTATAGGGATCGCCCTATCTTTTTTCTATTCAGCATTTTTAATGGTACTTTATTTTATCAGTGATTTTCAACAAAGCTATACCATTATGCGCTTTACAATGGGGAGCCTAAATATCGTAGGGTTTAATAATGTCTATATTATGAGTATCTCAGGTTTACTTTTACTACTCTTTATCCTAAGGTATAAATCAGAATTTAAACTTTTACTCACCTCATATGAAAATGCTTTTTTAAAAGGGATAGAAATAAAAAAGATCAATCTTCTTTTACTTATCTCAGTATCACTTGCCGTTGGGATTTGTGTAAGTATTGTAGGACCTATTGGGTTTATCGGACTTATTATCCCTCATCTTGTAAAGATGATCTATAAACAAAGTAGCGATCAGCTTATTCTTCCTGTATTTTTTTATGGAGGAGTGTTTTTAGTTCTTTGTGATCTCATAGCAAGAAACCTTGGCACAATAAGTGAAGTACCTATTGGAGTTGTGACTTCTTTTATTGGTGGTCCTTTTTTTATTTATATTATTATTCAAAGAAGGAAATAATTTAGTTTGACAATAAATTTCTAATATCGTATAATTTACAAAAGACAACATAGGAGTAAACTATGACAAAAAAAATGAAAATAGGACTAAGAGAACTTGCTAGAAATACCAAACTAATCGATGAATATGATTATCTTGAGATTGAAGATAAAAAGACTCATAAACCAAAAGGGATCTATGTAAGTGAAAAATATGCCGAATCTATAAAAAAACACTTAGAAGAGGAAAAACAAAGAAGAGTCCAAGAGCATTTAGATATTATTGAGCAATTTGCGGGTAAGTTTGAGATGAAAGATAGATTTAAAGGATTGGAAGGAAAAGCTTTAAAAGAGGAAGTAGCAAAGGCCAAATGTGGTATGTAATAAAATATATCTAGATACCAATATAATACTTGATTTTTTAGATCCTACAAGACCTCATAGTAAAATCTCTATTACGATATGGAGACTTATAGCAATGTATGAGATCGAAATCGTAATAAGTGAAGATATGCTCAGTACGATTTTTTATATCCACAAAAATAAACAACAAGTTTTAGAACTCTTTCAAAATATTCAAAATATATGGACTATATCCTCTTTTGGAACTAAGGTCATTAGCGATGCCATACAAATATCTTTAGAAAAAAACCTTGACTTAGAAGATGTTTTACAATGTCTTTGTGTAAAAGAAAATAGTTGTGATATATTTTTAAGTAATAATGGTGGGTTTTATGAGTATGGTGTAGAGATTATGACTAGCAAGCAGTTTTTACAAGAGATAGATAAAAGTGAATAGTAAAATATGACATATTGCAATATATTTAAAAAGAAATAAAATTTTAGGTTAAACTGTCCAAAAAATCAGATAATCAATAATAGAAGTATCAAATAGGAGAATAAAATATGGACCAAAAATATGAAATACTCAAAACTGTCTTTGGACACGACTCTTTTAGAGCTTTTCAAGAAGAAGCGGTCGATACTATCTTAAGTGGTCGTGATCTTGTGACTATTATCCCAACGGGAGCGGGAAAGTCCCTTTGTTATCAACTTCCTGCCTTGATGATGGAGGGATTAACAATCGTCATTTCTCCACTAATTGCACTTATGCAAGATCAGGTGGTAGCTTTAAGAGCAAATAATATCAAAGCTTCTATGATCAACTCCTCTCAAAGTAATGATGAGGTGGCACAAGTCTTTGAAGATGCGAGAAATGGAGATATAAAGCTTTTATATGTAGCACCTGAGCGATTTAGTGCTTATGGATTTATGGAGTTTTTATCCTCCATCAAGATATCTTTTTTTGTGATTGATGAAGCCCACTGTGTGAGTGAATGGGGACATGAGTTTCGAGCTGATTATCAAAAGCTTGCACTTTTAAAACAAAACTTTCCAACTACACCTGTAGTAGCGTTTACGGCAACTGCTACGCTTAAAGTGCAAAAAAATATCATAAGCACCCTACTTTTAAATGATCCTCTAGTATTACGGGGGCAAACAAAAAGGGATAATCTCACTATCAAAACGCAAAAAAGAGTTGGAAATGGTCAGGCTCAATTGATTGAATTTTTAAAAGATAAAAAAGATAAAACGGGAATTGTCTATACGTTTACACGTAAAGAAACTGAATCTGTTGCCAAATACTTACAAAGCCATGGATTTACAGCAAAAGCGTATCATGCAGGGCTAAATAATGAGATTCGCCATAGTGTTTATAAAGAGTTTTTAAACGATGAGATCAATATAGTCGTAGCAACTATCGCTTTTGGGATGGGGATAGATAAAAGCAATATCCGCTTTGTAGTGCATACTTCTATGCCAAAAACTATAGAAAACTATTATCAAGAAATCGGTCGTGCGGGACGTGATGGCTTAGAGAGTGAGACCTTACTTTTATATACAAAAGCAGATGAGATAAGCCGACTTGCTATGATGGATGATATTCAAAATCCTGAATACAAACAGATACTTGCTCAAAAACTTCATGCAATGTACCTATTTTCCAATAACTCAACTTGCAGGCACCAAAGTATCGCCTCATATTTTGATGACCGTATAGAGCCTTGTGAAAGTAAATGTGATAATTGTACAAAAGGGGAAGTTGAAACTGTAGATATCACTACAGAAGCAAGAAAGTTCTTATCAACTGTTATGAGAGTAAATCAATCCTTTGGACAAAACCACCTAATAGATATCCTAAGAGGTTCTAAAAATAAAAAGATCTATCAGTTTGGACACAAAGAGCTTTCAGTATATGGAATAGGTGAAGATAAAAGTAAAAATGAATGGGATGCCATAGCTGATAGGCTTTTTGATATAGAGGCTTTAACTCTAGGGGATCATAGAGCTATAAAGCTTACAACTTATGGCTTAGGGATCATGAAGGGACAACATACAATCGATATTGATATTGATAAGATCGGTGTGGTGCACAAAGAAGAAAAAGAGCCTACAAGTTCTAAAGAATATTCACAATTCTTTGAAGAGTTTAGAGCTTTACGAACGAAACTCGCACAAGAAGAACAAGTAGCACCTTATATTATCTTTAGTGACAAGGTACTAGTAGAACTCTCTGATAAGCTTCCCCAAACCAAAGAGGAGTTTTTATCTATCAATGGAGTTGGTGAAGCAAAGTGGGAGAAGTACGGAGAGCACTTTTTAAAGCTAACACAGCAGTTTAAACCACAACAAAAGAAAAAACTCACCAAAACCTACCATGATACTTTAGAGCTAGTAGAAGAGGATGGGAAAACGATTGAAGATATAGCAAATATTAGAGGGGTACAAAGTGCCACGATCATAGCGCATATAAAGCTTTTACTAGAACACGAAAAGATCGTGCAAAAACAATTTGATGAGCTAATGGAGCCATTGATACAAAGCTTTCCTAAGAACATAAAAGATTGGTGTGAAGAGGGATTGCAAAAAGAGGAGATAAAGCAGCTAAAATCTTATTTAAACCTCTATGAACAGCTATTTATACAAAAGGATGAGACTAACCTTGGGGATTAAAACAAAGCTTACAAAAAAGGATATCAAGCCTTATTTTAAAGTTAAAAAGCTCCAAAAGACAAAAGATGGGGTAAGTGATACTGTTTATATCTTAGATGATAAATATGTTTTAAAACTCTTTGAAAACAGCACTTTAGCAAATATCAAAGAGGAGCAAAAGCTTCTCACACTTTGTAAAGACTTAGAGGTCTCTAAACTTATACAAACTCCTATAAAAATAAAAGGAAGATATGCTCTTATCTACAAGAGATCTAAAGGGAAAAGCTTAGAAAAGATCAACTCTAAACATATAAAACAGATTGGGAAGTTTCTCAAGAGATTTCATCAAAGAACACAAAATAAAACCTCCGCCAATA
>CBETOJ010000095.1:0-6446 GCA_965537725.1 uncultured Campylobacterales bacterium
AACCTTTTATATATTTATATTATATCAGATTGACACAGAATTTTGAACGGTCCCTTTTTATAGTATCCCCTACACTTATCTTCCCACTTTGTAAGATATTGGCTCGATAACCACCTATATATTTTAGTCCTTTCATCATATCTTCTTTTAAAAGTTTTGAGAGATATTTACAAGGTGGAGCAGTTCTTACTATCATAAATATCGCATCTCCTATTTGAAATCTTTTTCCTTTTAAAAGTTCATAATCAAAATTTTCAATCACTAAATTACGTCTTATATCATGAAACTCTAACTTTATATCAAGTCTAGTATTACACTCTTCTAAACTCTCATATGGAAGAATAGTCACTTCTCTTACACTTTGATCAAGTTGTGGTTTATTGAAAGTGCCTTGTCCATAAAAATACCTATCTCCATCAAGCCCTTTTCCTTTTACAGCTTCTACACTTTGAAGGTAATTTAGGGGCTTTCTAGCCTCTTTTCCTATGATGATATGAGTAAGTTTCAATCTATTGATACTACTCTTTTTTCATCAAGAGATATTCTTCCAGCCTCTAATATTTTTGTGACGTTTAGTGTATTTTGAATAGTTGGAAGTGTTTTATTATACTCAGTCAAGTTTGTTTGATCATTGCTAAGCTCTATAGATGATTTTATAAATGTAGCGATACTTTTATACCCATAGCTCTCTTGCCCTGCAAATTTCCCATCTCTTGGGGTGTATTTCATAAAAAGAGGATTGGAACTTTTAAAGCCATTTGTATCTGTACTTAGTGTATATCCTCTATGAGCTTGGTCGATATTTATCTCTCCATCATGTCCCATATAGAAAAATCTTTGTTGAGAGTGCACGTCACTTGGTGGTGCGATCCATGAGGCTGTATGTATAGAAGTACCAAATGAGCCACTTCTATTTTCCCAAGTAACTGTTAGAGTGATAGTATCTTCGACTTCTCTATTAAGCTTTTTACTTGCCACTCCACTTGAAGCACTTGCTAAGACGCTTATAGGTTTTGCAAACTCAGCTACAGACCAGCATAAAAAGTCCACATGGTGAGAATTTAGATAGTAGCTTATATCACTACTGATCCCTGCCCATGAGGCAAAAGTATCTAGCTGGGTTTTTGGTTGAGACATATAGCTATTAAAATAAGAAAAGTCACCGTAATTTTGAATATTGTCCCTAGCATCTGCATATATTGGATCAAATCTTTTATGCACTTCTAGCATAAGCAATAGATCTTTCTCTTTTGCTATTTTTGCAAGCTCTTTATGCTCTTCTACTGTTTTCACCAATGGCTTTGCCACCAGTGCATGCATCCCAGATTCTAATGCATACTTTGCAATCTCAAAATGTGTATCATCAGGAGTGAAGATAAGCACAGCTGAGCCTTTTTTTAAAGAATCTATCGCTTCTTTATAAGCAGTATCACTTTTTCCATTTTTTGGAAACCCTTCAAATGATACATCAATGCTTGGATAAACTGCTTTCATATTTGTAGTAAAGTGTTCTTCTATCAGTTCAAACCTACTAGAATTTCTCCCTGCTAGTTTTATATCTCCGATAAGTCCTTGATCTCTCATATCAAAAAGAGACAAAGCAATCACACCAAGAGACTTATCAGATTTTGCAGCATCATTACCACTTAGCCCTGTTACATACTCTCCTATCCCTACTACACATACATCTATCATCTTTTATCCTTTTTCAAGTTTTATAGTTTTTCTAATATCTCTTTAGAACTTATCCCCATCTTACTAAATGCAAATACTTTTTTGCCTAGATCTTTAATACTAGCACCCATATGGTATACCTCTTGTTCATCTATGACCATAAATCTATCGTGAAAGTTTTTGATCAATTTTACTTCAAGGTTGCTATATTGTTTATTATACTTTTGAATATCTAACTTTAACTGTTTTGATATATTTGCTGTATATACTATTATCTGCACATCTTGATTTTTAGAGAATAAGTGTAGAACTGATTCATCAATATAATTATCTATAAGTACGATTGAGCTTTTTGCATTTTTGATGAGATTAGAAATAAAAAGATAAGCATCAAAGATTTGACCGTCACAAAATATACCTTGTTGTATTTCTAGTGTGTTATTTTTGATATGTGATTTTATTGTGGCCACATCATTTTCAAGAGAGGAAAGTCTTATTTCATTTATTTTATGTGTATTGATAGCATAGCCATTTTGTATATAGTTTTTTAATATAGAAGTCGCCCATTGTCTAAACTTTGTGGCAGTAATAGAGTTTACTCTGTATCCAATTGAAATGATCATATCAAGATTATAGTGATCTACATTTCTTTCTACTTCTCTATTTCCCTCTTTTTGAACTACTCTAATTTTTTGAGTAGTTGCATTCTTTATTAATTCTTTTTGCCTATATATATTCTTTATATGATAAGTTATATTATGCGATTCTACTCCAAATAGCTCTCCCAACTGTTTTTGAGTCAACCAAATCGTTTCATCATTTATTTGGGTTTTTAGTTCAAGTTCTCCATCGCTATACACTACAATATTTTCCATGACCATATCCTCATTAACTTTATTCAATAAAGCTTATCATAAAAAAATATTGTGACTCAATTATATTGCATATTGTCATCTTCACCTTTTACCAAGATCACTTCTCCAACCTTTACCCCAAGCTTTTTAAGCTGAACCTGTGATCTTTCATTTTTAGTCTGCATTTTTTTTGCATGATACATCTCTCGCTCTTTTGAATTCCACTTGGTATTCCACACTACACTTTTTAGATCAATCACTTTGGCTTTCATATCATCTGGTTTTAGTTGTTGTAAAAGTGATATCGTTACCACCTCTTCAATTCCTCCAGGAATATCTTCTAGATTTCCACTAGAGATACTTAAAAAGCCAGTAAGCCCTAGCTTTTCAATATCCCATAATGCCAAAGTATTCCAAGGGGAATTCCATCCATTGATAATAGAGTGTTCATTTCCATTGGCATGGATCTCCAAAAGTTTTGCACCTACTACTAAAGTATCCTCATCTAGATGTTTTTCTAGTTTTATCATATCTTCTAAAGCAATATCCACTTCTATACTTTGAAATAAAAGCTCCTTTGCCCCAATGGAAAGGGCTTTTTCAACCATAAGATTCAAAGGCTGAGTAAAACTGATCCAAGGATCTATATGAAAAAGTTCAATCTTATCTTTAAAATCCTCTTTTGCATTTTGGATCAGCCGCAAATAATTAGTATCTACTACCACTATCAGCTTATCACAATAATTTAACACATGATTACACCACTTATAAATAACCGCGGAACATACAAGATTTTCTTCATTGGTTGTATGAAGTCTAGTAGCTACTACTCTCAAAACTATTTTCCTATCTCTATTTGTTTATTTTTGATTTTTTGATACATATTTTGATCAATTACTTGATACTTATTTTCTATTAATACAAAATGTTCTTCTTGATTATATTTTGTTATTCCCTCTTTAGCCAAATGGTTCTTTTGTATCTTCATAGTTGATGTTGTAATGTGTTTATCTTTAGTTATTTTTACAAAATATGGAATAGCGTATGAGGCTAATTCCTCTTTTAAATTCTTATATAGTTCATTGAGTATACTTAATATATTCTCTTTATCACTCACAAGTGATACCATCCCTATCTTTCCATCTATATCAGGAAGTTCTATCCCATAGACCACTATCTCTTCAAAATCAAACTCTTTTTCAAAACTACACTTTCGAATCGCTTCTTCCACATCCACACACGCAACATTTTCCCCTTTAAAACGGAAAGTATCTCCCAAACGCTCGATAAAAGTATAAAAGCCATTTTTATGAGACTGCAAAAGATCACCACTTTTCCACCATAGATCATCCTCTTGAAAAAGTTCATGGTAGAGTTTACTCTCATCAAGTGAGCTATCGAGATATCCACGATATTTTCCACTTGGTACTAAAAATAAAGCTTCACCATATTCACCATACTCCACGGGGTGATAATTCTCATCTACTAAAACCATCTCATTAAGCTTTTTATCATAAGGTGGAAGATAACCACAATATCCAGCGATATCAAACCAATTAGTAAGTGCCCCTGCTGGCATCTCTGTCGAACCGAAATGTTCTACGACATGATCTATCTCAAACTGCTCTACTACTTTTTCCCAAAGGGATTTATTGAGTCCATTTCCAAAGATCACTTTTAGATACTTATTGGGATTGTCTTTATATCTATTGATGATATATCTCCAAAGCTCTCCGATATATACCATATGAGAACATCTGTACTTATTGATATCATTAAAAAACTCTGTCACTGAAAACTTCATACGCAAAGATGCTGTTGCATTAGCATAGACAACAGAGCTATAAGCCACAGCTAAACCATTGCCATGATACATGGGTAGTGAAATATAACAGTTATCATCCTCTGTCATCCCAGTTCGTAAACTCCAAGCGATCCCTGCTCCTATCATCCGTCTATGAGAAAACAGTGCTCCTTTACTTGGTCCACTTGTCCCACTTGTAAAGATCACAAATGCTGGATCGTCTAAAGTAGTTTCTCCCGTATAGTTGACTTTTTGTTGAGGAACATACACTTTTCGTGTCAAAATATCCTCTATATCAAAATGATCTAGTCCATAGATAGGATTTCCTAATACGATATGTGTACCACTTACAGTAGATAACTCCTCTTGGCGGTGTTTTGGTTCTCGGTTATTAAAAAGGATCGCTAAACGATCTGCTTTATTGATCCCAAGGAGTGCTGCTACAAATAAAAAGCTGTTTGGAAAGTTTAGCCCTATACGATAATCTTCAGTTGTATTATTGATAAATTCATAGATAATATTTGAAGCATCTTCAAGCTCACTATATGTATAGGAGTTGTCACTATCTACTTCTATGATAGCTGTTTTATTTGGAGTTTGTTTTGCTTTTAAGGTAAAAAGCTTCGCCCAATTATTGATTGAAAGCTCTTCAATCTCATCCCAGCATTTTTGCTCTTTTATTGCTAAACTTTCATATAAAGACTCTAATCCTTTAGGAGTGGTATTGTTTTTTTTAATTGAGCTTAGAAACTCTTTGTTCATCTATTATCCAAATTCATTTTGTATTTTTTTTAGAGCCTTTTTTAACTCACTTTTTGGCAAAGCAACATTGAGTCTAAAAAAACAATGCCCATTTTTACCAAAGGTTATCCCATCATTAAGTGCAACTTTTGATCCCAAAAGAAGTTTCTCTTTGATCTTTTTATGTGTTAGTCCAAACTTACTAAAATCTAGCCACAAAAGATATGTAGCTTCTGTATTTACGACTTTTATATTTGGGATGTTTTTTTCTAAGAATTTCTTTGTAAATTCTATATTTTTTTGCAAGTACTCTAAAAGCTCATCAAGCCAGTTTGAGCCTTTTTTTGAATAGCACTTTTCAATTAAAGTATTGGATAAAGTATTAAGTGAACTTAGATGAGCTTTTTTGAGTTCAAGCTTGTATTTTGCTATCACCTTTTCATCAAAACTAAAAGCATAGGCACTATTAAAACCTGCTACATTAAAGGTTTTACTTGGAGCATTTAACACTAACGTTTTTTTATCGATACTTGCATAAGAAGTAAACTTTTTAAAAACGATATCTGCATGGATCTCATCACTAATCACCATAATATTATGCTCTTTACAGATTTTGTGAAGTTCTTTTAACTCTTTTTTACTCCATACTCGTCCCACTGGATTATGAGGAGAACAAAGAATTAAAAGCTTTGTTTTAGAAGTGATCTTGCTTTTTAGATCCTCTAAATCCATATAGTATTTATTCTCTTTTTGTTGTAAAGGATTAGTTACTAAAACCCTAGCATTATCAGTTACAACTGAAAAAAATGGAAAGTATACAGGTGGTTGAATTATCACCTCATCCCCTACTTCACTAAAAGCTCGAATTGCAGCACTAAGACTTGGCACAACTCCAGCACAAAATAAGATATTTTCTTTTTTTAAAGTAATTTCATGTCTTTTTTGCCACTTGATCACACTGCTATAAAACTCATCTGAGAGCACCTCATATCCAAAAGCCTCTTGATCAATCTTCTTTTTTAAAGCCTTTTGAACAAACTTTGGAGCAGCAAAATCCATATCTGCTACCCATAAAGGCTGAGCCTCTTTTACTCCAAAATATTGTTGTAAAGCATCATACTTTACACTATTTGTACCAACTCTATTGATTATCTTATCAAATTTTCCCATGCTATTTTTTCTTCCAAATATTACTTTTTAACAAAAGAGATAAACATAATAACTGTCATAACAATTACAAGAAATGGAAAGATTATTAAATTGAAAATCTCAAAATTTGCATAATTTATAAAAAAAGTAATAACTTCATCAGCTTTTTCCTTTATCTCTTTATCGTCCATAAGAGAAAGATAGTCATTCCATATTCCAATAAG
>CBETOJ010000096.1:0-6428 GCA_965537725.1 uncultured Campylobacterales bacterium
TATCTGCTAAATTATATAGTTCATTAAAATTTGGAAGTCTCCAATCGCTATATCCTCCTAAAGATACAGTGTTTTCACAATAAGATATAGCATTTTCCCATGTCATAGTTGCAGGGGTAGTATCATCCTGCCACATTAAGTTTGTACTTGTATCGAGTACTATATCATTTGTATCATCTCTTAAAAAATCCGCACTTAACGGTAACATCGTTAAGAGTGAAAAAGTAAGAGTGAAAAGTGAAAAGTTTTTTATTTTATTTATTTTGATCATTTTGATCTCCTTTTTTATTATTTTTTTTCGTTGTTTTAATACTTGATACCAATATTTTGATCAACTCCTCAATATCAGGCTTTATACTTTGGTACATCTTTAAATCTAAGTATTGGCTATCTTTTAATAAAGATAGCCAATAAGATGTCTCATTTGCCTCTTTTAAAGATATACTTAGTTTATTTATAAAATCAGCTTTGGATTGTGCAAACTCTGCTTCATATACCAAAGCACCCACTGCCGTACCACTTCTTAAAACTTGTTTGCTTAAAACAAACTCTTTTTTTTCATGGGATAGATACTTATAAAGTTTTACTACCCTTAAAGCAAACGTATAACTCTTTTTTCTTAGTATACTCTCCATAATTTTCAACCTTTCATCTAAAAACTTATAAATGAAACCTAGCATAAAATCTCCATCCTTTTTAAAAATATGACAATATGACATCATATTTAATTTTTCACTCTTCACTATTAACTCTTCACTATTAACTCCCTTACTCCGAAGCACGAACACAACGAACATAATTTGTATTTGTCTTATTGTTCGCATTATCGTTACCGTTGTTAAAGTTGACATTCCACGCGTTGGAAGTATCTGAGGCATTTGTAGTAGACGACCAGTAGAGCGAGCTGATAAACCTTTTATTTGTAAAGCAGAGATAAGATACAGATAAATTATATCTGCCTTGTTTTTATACCCGTCGGTAAAAAGGTCGCACAATGATTGTTGCACTCTTTGTAGATCTCTCATTTACAAACTCCCGCATTTTTATTTTGAGTACTATTTAGCCACCCTTGGGATTGCTTACATATATCTACTACAAGTTTTGAGATATGCTCAAACTGGTTAAAAGAGTTAAAAGCTTTTAACTCTTTGGAGAGATTGATAAGCATTTTCATATCTTCACATCTAAATGTTAACTTTTCTAGTCCCTCTTTTTTATCTTTTGAGATATTTACCCTATGTATCATAAAAAGTAGCTCTTTGGAAAAACTTCTAAGATCTACCCCTATGGTATATTTATGATACTTATCAAAACCTTTTACAATAGTCTCTACATATATACAAAGATTCATAGCTGATCTATATATGGGTAGATTATCATATCGCATCTTATACCTTATTTCAAATTATCAAAAATCAATTGTCCGCCGCACGAACACAACGAACATAATAGGTATTTGTCTTAAGGAACCAATTGTTGCTACCGAAGTTAAAGTAGACAACCCACGCGTTGGAAGTAACTGAGGCAACCGTAGTAGACGACCAGTAGTACGAGCTGTTTGTATTAGTAAAAATAGGATCAATTAATAGATTGGAACTACCTTTATCAGTTATAGAGACTAGCTCTTCGATAGTAGGCAGTCTCCAATCACTACTACCCCCAAGTGTTAAATCAGCACAATATGTTCCAGCATCTACCCAGTTTCTTAGTGTGTTATCATCCTCTTTTTGCCAAATAAGCCCAGTAGCGTTATCGGTAACGGTACCGTTACTATTGTCGGTATAACTTCTAGCTATCCCAACCGTAGCTTGATAGTATCCATCGTCTCTATTATTAACATTTGGATAAGATGTGGTTTGTCCTGTTTTGAGTCTTGCTAAAGGGTTGAACTTTTTAACGGTAGCGGTTGTATTTACAGTTGTGGTTAGACCGTTTGCATCTTCTATTTGATTTGCTTTTATATTTATAGTATCTATATCCTCTACAAAGGCAATAGAAGCTGTCCCGCCACTGTTTAGTGCAACTTTATGTCTATGAAATAGAGTATCGGTGTAGGTGTTTGTAGAATTTGAACCTATCACACCCGTGCCTGTGATATCATAGTTTAGACTTGAATCGGCATTAAAAGTGTTATCATCAATCTGCTCATTTATATAGAGATATAAAATATCATCTGTTACGGCTGTAGTTCTTTGATCATCATAAACTGCATTTAGAATATAATGTTCCCCTGCATCCGTAACAGTTACGGTAATACTCTGAGTATCTGTGAGATTTCCCGTCCCATCATCGGTAGCCGTTACTTCTACGATATAATCGTTATCTGTATTTGTATCGGTAGGAGTTTCAAAATCAGGAGCTGACTGAAAGCTTAAAACTCCTGAGTTTGCATCTATTGAAAACTTCGCCTGATCTGCTCCGCCTGATATAGAAAAGGTGATAGTATCACTTTCAGGGTCTGTTGCACTTACTGTTAATACAGATGTTTGATTCTCTACTGCATTTGCCGTATTTGCTGCTGCTGCCATTACGGTTATTACTACCGTATCGGTATCTGTTGCTCCATAGTTATCTGTAACTGTCAATATAACAGTATGAGTTCCTGCAGAAAAATCATTTTTAGAAAAAGTTGCATTAGTTGAAAGGGTCGTTGCTCCCTCTTTCCATCGATAAGAGACTATAGTTCCGTCACTATCACTTGAAACGGAGCCGTTTAGGGTTACGTTTGCCCCCTCTGTTACCGTTTGATTTGCCCCTGCATTAGCCGTAGGGGCTTGATTTTCAATAATAATGATAGAGTAAGTATTTAGAGTCGTTTTAAAATGATCAAGGGCATCGTTTGCAGAGACAAGGGTTTTCCCTAGTCTATTTGCTACCGTATTAAGATCATTTTGTGTTACACCGTTTGAAAAATCAAGGACTAATCCATCAAGTGCTTGGATAGTAGCCGAATCTATAGTGATACCGTTACTTGGGTCATTATCACTATCTAAGGTTTGTAAAAACTGTAAGATATGGGTGACTCTTTGATCTCTTAGATCCCCCTCATCTAAAGAATCTATGATCTCTGTAACAAATACTTGTCTATCATTCATAGAAGAGGTATTGATAGTTCCTAAAGTGATATCACCTATTGTAAAGATAATCTCTTGCCCTGAGAGATATAAAAAGCTTCCACCCGCTCCCGTAGTTCTTGTTTGTGAGCCGTTTGAGTATGATACCCCTTGTACTCCGCCATCTAAAAGATATCCCGTAGATTCACTCGGCGGTACATAGACATCATTTACCGATAAGTTAAAACTTAGAGTATCCGTTGTAGTGCCGTCAGATGCTGTGATAGTGATATCACTATAAGTCCCTGAGTCGCTATATCCCGTTGATCCGTTTAAAAGACAAGTTTGTGTATCAAACTCTAAAAAGTCGGGTTTATTGGTAATAGAGTAAGTGATAGTATCATCCGTATCCACATCATTCCCGCTACATTGAAAACTATAACTATCCCCTTCATTAATAGTAGAGGTAGGCTCACCGCTTATGGTTACGGGGTCGTTGATACTTGCAATTGAGATATTCATCGTCGCTTCATTGGAGTATGTTTCACCGTCATATCCGTATCCTTTAAAGCTATCTGATCCATTGTAGTTTTCATTTGGAGTATAAGTAAGGTTTGAAAGGTTTGATCGTGTGATCTCATCACTTATAACTACACTTTCTCCCTCTAGTTGTAAAGTACCGTTACTTGGTAATTCCGTAAGTTGTATTTTTACTAAAGTATCTCCATCTGTATCACTAAATCCTGAAGAGAAGTTATCAGTGGTAAAAGTATACGGAGTATCTTCATTGGTATTTATTGTGACTGAGTTTGCTGTCGGTTCATTGTTGCTTGAAAGGATTGTTATAGTGACTATTTGTGTTTCGCTCTCATCTGATCCGTCACTTACTTTATAGCTAAAGCTATCTTCCCCATTATAATCACTATTTGGGGTATAGGTAAAGTTTCCACTATCACTAATAGTTAAAGTTCCAAAGCTTCCATCACTTACTTTTGTATAGCTGAGAGTTTCATCGCTATTTGGATCGGTTGCGGTAAGTGTTCCATTAAAGGAGCTATTTTCATAGACGCTAAAGCTTTCAAAGGTAGGGGTTGGAGCTATATTGATAATATTATCTGATATAAGTGTTGCTTGGAAATGGTTACGTGCTTGGGTTGTAGTTATTAAGGTTCTACCTAAACTATTTAGAATACTTTCCATCTCTTCATCGGTGGTTGTATCAGAACTTAGATCAAGAGTAAATCCTTGTAAAGCCGTGATAGTATCGATATCTATAGTGATACCGTTACTTGGGTCATTATCATTATCTAAGGATTGAAGAAACCGAAGAATTCTTATAAGGTTTGGGTCTGTTAAGTTTGATTCTATCTCACTTCTAGCTATCCCTAAGAGATCACTTGGATAGACTATTTGATCGTTTTGGACATCACCACTATGTATATTTCCTAGAGTGATTCCGCCTATACTAAAGGCTACGCTATCCCCTACTTCATATTCAAACTTCCCCTCTTGATCGGTAGTACCGTTTTGTGAGCCGCTTGTATAAGTTACTCCCGATATTCCGCTGTCTTTTAGGTAGGCTGTTTTTGTTTCTATCGGTTCTGGTATTGGAGTAGTAGTATCTTCGGTGCTTCCACCGCCTCCGCAGCCGCTAAATAAAAGTATAAATAGTAAAACGAAGGGTAATGTTTTACCCCCCCCCGCGAAACTTCTTAGTGACATCTTTTCCCCTTTTTTTTATGTAGATATATACATACTAATAAAATTTATCAAATATTAACAATTTTAAGTTTAGAAAAATATTAAGCTATATTTAATAAAAGGTCTTAAAAAGTATCATCTCTTTTTTGGGCTTTATAGATCAAAAATAAAGCATGTTTTTCGAATTGGCAAAATATACATATCGAATAAATTGCTTTTATAAGGATCCTTTAGAAATAAACTATTCATCAAAAAGATGAAAACTTATATGTTCTTTTAATTCTTTCAAATAACTCTCATAGGTCATATTCTTTACCACTAAATAGTTCTCTTTTTGAATCGTTTTTAGCTCTTTTTTATTTCCTAAAAGTGCATCTACTTTAAAATAGATACTGCTATCATCGATTCCTAAAATTAGGGAAAAGGAATCAATCAATTCTGAGGCCATATTACTTCTCATTACAAAAACTGCATTTTTATAATACATCGCTTTTAAAACATTGGGGGAGAAAAGCTTTTGGCTCGTTGGTTGAATATAGATATCACTAAACATAAATAGTTCATCATTACTATATTCTTTTTTTAGATAGAGTACCTTCTCTTCAAGCTTTACTTTTTTAAGTTTATTATTCAACTGCTCCATTTGATTTTGTTCAATATCAAAAAGTAAAAGGTGGTTTTGATTTTCAAGATTAATCACGATATCTAAAAACTTATCAATACCACCTAGATCAATATCTTTTGCACTAAAAAGCAATACCTTTGTCTCTTTTTCTATCTCATGAAACTCTCTAAACTCTTTTTTGAGCTCTTTAGAATAGTCAAGCTTGGCTGAAATATACGGATAAAGGACTTCTATTTTAGAAGCCTTAAGATAAGTTTTTTTATCTAATATCTGCTCTTTTATCCCTCTTGCATTTACAATAGCAAGTTTTGAATTCTCTACCATCTCTAAAGCAGCATTGTTAACAACACCTTGATGGAAATATATATCGGGGTAACGTTTCTCTTTAAAAAGTAGTTTATCAAAGAGACTTTGCTCTTTATAAAAGCTTATATCATACAACTCTTCTAGTGCATTGATAATATTGGTTTTATTTTTGATTGCTATAACTAATTGTTTCATCTTGAAATTATATCAAAAGGAAACTATATCTTATGTATCAATAGCTTAAAAAAGATTTTAAAGCACACTCAAGAGCTTTTGGGATATCTTTGCCTTTTTCATCCATAAAATCTATCTGTACTTTATAGATAGGCTTTTTTGTATTTGTTAAAATCTGTAAGACCAGATATCCGCGAAAAAGTTTACATTTGTCTGATTTTTTCTTCGGATCTTCTTTGTCATTTTCATAGATCTTAAAATCAATGACAATTCCATCTTGAAAATCACGTTTTGTTTTATTGAGTGTTTCTAAATAAGCATAAAAAAACTGTTCAGTATCTTCTACACTTACATATTGAAACAGAGTTGAATCCATATGAACTGCTTTATCAATACCTGATTGGATACGAAAATTTCCTTGTTGTAAAAGTGTTTTTGCATTCTCAATTTCATCTTCTAAATAAGCTTTTTCAAAACAAGTGATATTTTTATGGCACTCTAATCTATCGAGTTTTCCTGGTATTCTTTGTTTTTCTACTTGATTATAAATAAGATATACAAGAAGTGAT
>CBETOJ010000097.1:0-6346 GCA_965537725.1 uncultured Campylobacterales bacterium
TGAACAAATATAAAAGTTTAAGGTTTTAAATCTAGCCTTTAATAAAAGCTTTTAGAAGATGTTTTCATCTATTCACATAAACTACTACTGATACTATTAATATAGTAAATATAATAAAAGGGGAAAAGATGAAATTTACGGTATCAAAATCTATTATTGAGAACATTGTATCTTCGATGCAACCATTTTTAAATAAAAAAGATTCAAGTGTTATCACATCACATATCTATATTGAAATAAGTAATTCAAACTTAATCATCAAAGCAACAGATTATGAGATGGGTTGTGAAGCAACAGTGAGCGATATCACAAATATTATGGATGGAAAAGCTACTGTAAATGGTGGGAATTTTTTAAATATTTTAAGAAGGTTAAAAGATGATCTTATAGATTTTGGAGTCAATGATAATAATTTAACCATTATTCAAAAGAGATCAAGTTTTAAACTTCCTATGTATGACCCAGAAGAATATCCATCTTTTCCAAAGCTTGAAAATCTTCATTCATTGAATATCGATACTTTTAATTTAATCAACAGTATTAAAAAAATTACCCCTTCTATTGATAACAATAATCCAAAGTTTGAATTAAATGGTGCTCTTATTGATATAAAATCACAAAAGATAAATTTTGTTGCTACTGATACAAGAAGACTTGCTATATCAGAACTTGAAAATATCTCTAATGAATCTTCACAAATTATCATCCCTAAAAAAGCAATAGTAGAGATTCAAAAACTATTCTTAGATGAAGCAAATATAAAATATGATGATACAAACTTAGTGATTTCAAATTCAAATTATACATTTTTTACAAAACTAATCAATGGAAAATTTCCTGATTATGAAAGAATTATTCCAAATAATCTAAAATACAAATTCGAATTAGAAAAATCTATTTTGATTGAATCTATTAAATTAGTTACTTCAATTGAATCAAAGATCAAAATATCTTTTTCACCTGAGGGTGTTGTATTTGAATCACTTGACGATGATAGTGAATCAAAAACTAAATTAGATATGCCAATAGCAATAAACGATAGTTTTTATATTGCTGTAAATAGTAAATATCTATTAGACTTTTTAAGTAGTACAAACAATGAAAAAATAACAATAGGTTTCAATGAATCAAATCTTCCATTTTATTTAGAAGATGGTAACTTCATTACAATTGTAATGCCAATAGTATTAGATAAATAGTATAACTTTAGGAGAATAAATGAGCGAAGAGAAAAAAGAATACGGAGCCAGTAATATTAAGGTTCTAAAAGGACTTGAAGCTGTAAGAAAAAGACCTGGAATGTATATAGGAGATACCAATATCAATGGTCTTCATCATATGGTATATGAAGTTGTTGATAACTCTATCGATGAAGCGATGGCAGGATTTTGTGATACGATCAATGTAACTATTACAAAAGAAAACGGGATCATTGTAAGCGATAATGCTAGAGGTATTCCTACTGGTATGCATGAGGGTGAAAAGATCAGTGCTGCAACTGTTGCTTTGACAGTACTTCATGCTGGTGGTAAATTTGATAAAGATACATACCAAGTATCTGGTGGACTTCATGGGGTTGGTGTTTCAGTTGTAAATGCATTATCAAGCCAATTAAAAATGACAATCCATAGAGAAGGTGAGATCCATTATCAAGAGTTTTCAAAAGGAAAATATGATAAACCTCTTGAAGTGATAGGAACAACTAAAAAAACAGGTACTACAATTGAGTTTCAACCAGATGCAGAGATTTTTGAAGTAACTGAATACTCTTTTGAGATGCTTTCTAAAAGATTTAGAGAAGTAGCATATCTAAACCCATTTATCACTATTATTCTTGAAGATAAAAGATCAAATAAAAAAGATACCTATCATTTTGAGGGTGGACTTGCTCAGTTTGTAGAAGATACAAATAAATCAAAAGCTATCACTGATCCAATTTCATTTAGTGGAAAAGATGAGGGAGTAGAAGTAGATATCGCTTTAATGTACAACGATACTTATGTGGGAAATACAAAATCATTCGTTAATAACATTAACACTATGGATGGTGGTACCCATGAGACAGGTTTTAAAGATGGTCTTACTAGAAGTATTAGAAAATATCTTAAAGATAATGCAAATGCAAAAGATAAAGATGCAAAACTAGATGGTAGTGATGTAAGAGAAGGTCTTATTGCTGTTGTAAGTGTAAGAGTTCCTGAGCCTCAATTTGAAGGGCAAACAAAAGGGAAACTTGGAAGCTCATATGTAAAACCTATCTGTCAAAAGCTTACTTATGAAGCATTGAATAAATATTTTGAAGAGAATCCAAATCAAGCAAAACTTGTAATGGAAAAAGCTTTAATGGCAGCTCGTGGTAGAGAAGCAGCTAAAAAAGCAAGAGAGCTTACTAGAAAAACTGAAACGATGTCTGTTGGAACACTTCCAGGAAAACTAGCGAATTGTCAAACAAAAGATCCTACAATAGCAGAGCTTTACCTTGTGGAGGGAGACTCTGCGGGAGGATCTGCAAAACAAGGGAGAGATAGAGTCTATCAAGCTATTTTACCATTAAAGGGTAAGATTTTAAATGTTGAAAAATCAAGACTTGATAAGATCTTAAAATCTGAAGAGATCAAAAATATGATCACAGCTCTTGGATGTGGTATTGGAGAAGATTTTAATGGAGAGAAGATCAGATACCATAAGATCATCATCATGACCGATGCAGACGTTGATGGTAGCCATATTCAAACACTTCTTTTAACATTTTTCTTTAGATTTTTACGACCAGTTGTCGATATGGGATATCTTTATATTGCGCAACCACCTCTTTATCTTTATAGAAAAGGGAAAAATGAGACATATTTGAAAGATGACTCAGCATTGAGTAATTTTTTAATTGAAAATGGGATCACTAACTTTGAATTTGAAAATATAGGGACGAATGATCTTGTAGAGCTCTTTAAACTTGTTTCAAAGTATAGAGGTATGTTGGCTAGCCTAGAGAAGAGATATTCACTTGTAGAGGTTGTTAGACACATTATTGAAAATGATGAATTAGTAAGTATGGAAAATAATGAGTTATTTCCTATACTTGAAACAGTTATTGCAGATAAAGGATATAATATTCTTACTAAGACAGTCAATGAAGAAGCTATTCATCTTTTTGTACAAACAAAAGAGGGATTAGAAGAGCTTTTAATTGATGATGAACTTTTTGCTAGTCCATTCTTTGCTGAAGCTACATATCTTTATAAAAAAATAAAAGAGAGAGATACAACTATTTTTGATAACATCGATATGCTTGATTATCTTGAAGAGATTGAAGCAAGTGCTAAAAAGGGTGCATATATCCAAAGATATAAAGGTCTTGGAGAGATGAATCCAGATCAACTTTGGGAAACAACAATGACACCTGAACAAAGAAGATTATTAAAAGTGACTATTGAAGATGCTGAGACTGCAAGTGAAACATTTACTCTATTTATGGGTGATGAAGTTGAGCCTAGAAGAAAGTATATTGAAGATCATGCCAAAGATGTTGAACATCTAGATGTATAGGTAGGTGATATATTTATAAAAGAGGGCTATAAATTAGCCCTCTTTTTTTATTGCAATTTTTTGTAAAAGAAATAAAAAAAAGGCTACCAAAATGGTAACCTTTTAAAGTGCTACAAATCGATCCTTATTTATTAGCATCTTTTAATGTATCAGCGATCATAAATGCTAATTCAAGTGCTTGATCAGCGTTAAGTCTTGGATCACACTGTGTATGGTATCTATCAGATAAGCCATCAGCAGTAATAGCACTACTTGTACTTCCTGTACACTCTGTTACATCTTGTCCAGTCATCTCTAAGTGGATACCACCTGCAACTGAACCTTGTGCTTTATGGATTTGGAAGAATTGTTTTACTTCGCTTAGGATATTATCAAAATCTCTTGTTTTATATCCATTGTCTGTTTTTTCAACGTTTCCATGCATTGGATCACTCGACCAAACTACTTTTTTCCCCTCAGCTTCTACTCTTTTTAAAAGATTTGGAAAATGATCAGCAATCTTACTTGCTCCCATTCTAACGATTAGGTTTAATCTTCCTGCTTCATTTTCAGGATTTAGTTTATCGATTAATTTGATAAGTTCATCCTCTTGCATAGAAGGTCCCACTTTACATCCAATAGGGTTTTTGATCCCTCTAAAGAATTCTAAGTGAGCATCATCTAATCCTCTTGTTCTATCCCCTATCCATAACATATGAGCAGAACAATCATACCAATCACCAGTTAAAGAATCTTTTCTTGTTAATGCTTCTTCATAGTTTAATAAAAGTGCTTCATGAGATGTATAAAGAATAGTTTCTCTAAGAGCTGGAGTATTTTCTACTGTGATCCCACATGATTCCATAAATTTTAATGAGTCAGAAATCTTAGAAGCTAACTCTTCATACATTTCACCTAATTTATGATTTTTCATATAGTTTAAGTTCCAGCTATGAACTTTATGTAGATCAGCCATACCACCTCTTGCAAATGCTCTTAAAAGGTTAAGAGTTGCTGCACTTTGGTTATATGCTTTTAAGAGTTTTTTAGGATTTGGAGTTCTAGCTTTGATATCAGCTTCAATATCATTTACGATATCTCCTCTATAGCTTGGATACTTTACTCCATTTACCGTTTCAAAATCACTTGATCTTGGTTTTGCAAATTGTCCAGCGATTCTTCCTACTTTTACTACTGGTTTTTCACCACTAAAAGTCATCACTACAGCCATCTGCATCATTACTTGGAAAAGTGATTTGATATTTCCAGCATCAAATGCTTTAAAACTCTCAGCACAATCTCCACCTTGAAGTAAAAATGCTTTTCCATTTGCCACATCTGCAAGACGTGACTTTAAAGTTCTTGCTTCTTCTGCAAAGATAAGTGGTGGATAAGTTGCTAACTCTTTTTCAATTTTCGTTAATTTTTTTAGATCTTCATAAGTTGGTTGTTGCTTTATAGGAAAGTCTCTCCAACTATTTGGTTTCCAATTATTCCCCATTTGGTTTTCCTTATACTTTTACTTTTTCTAATAATTCTTGAAATGATACCTTAAATGCACTCAATCCATCTTGAAGCAATTTTTTATACACTTTATCCATGTTTATTTTATTTTTTTTCAAGGTTTCAAAATATTTGATACATTCCTCTTGGGGTATCACTTTTGTAGGTTTTTTTGATCCATCTTCTTGCCATGCTTCGATAGTATTTAGTGGAGCTGTATTGATACTATTTGGATAGATAAGCTCATCAATATAATAACTTGGTTTTAGATCATCCCCTTTTACCCCTGTACTTGCAAAAAGAGTTCTCACATTTTTATTTCCAACTTTTTCTATCTCATGGTAACAAAGTGCTGCATTGTAGATACCTGTTTTTGCAAGTGGAAGATCTTTTGCTTTTAATTCATTATCTAACATTCTATCAAATCTACTTACAAAGATAGAAACTACCCCTTTTGTATCTTTCCCACTTTTTTTAATTCCTTTATTTAAAGCCTCAGCAGCTTTTCTAGCCTGTTCTGGAGAAAAAATAAGTGTTGCATTTACACTGATTCCTAAAGCTGTAAGTTCTGTCATAGCTCCATATCCAGCTTCAGTAGCTGGGATCTTGATCATAACATTTTCAAATCCTATTTGATTATGAAGTCTTGCTCCCTCTTCAATAGTTCCCATCATATCATCACATAGTGTTGGATCTACTTCTAAAGAGATAAATCCATCATTTGCATCTTCATCAAACAGTGGTTTTAAAAGTTTTGCTGCACTTTTAATATCAGTAGTAGCTAACTCTTCATAGATCTTTTTAGGCTCATTAGCTTGAAGCATATTCATTTGTTGTGAATAGGCACTTGAGCTTGTAATAGATTGTTGAAAGATCGCTGGATTGCTTGTTGCTCCATGGATAGTTTTATCTTCAATTAAAGTTTTAAATCCATTTTCTAGAAAGTCTCTTTCTATAAAGTCACACCAGATCGAGTAGTTTATTTCATTTTTTAAGTTCATTGTTATTGTTCCTTTTTACAAAGTAGATCTTTTTCTACATTCCCTTTATAGTCTCGTAAAATAAAGCCTTTGCATTGTTCTTTTGTAAGATTATTGGTAAAACTTACCGTATATTTGATCCCTTTGACATTGATATCTTCACGTAAAAACTCTTGTGTTGCATAAACTGTCACATGTGACACATCTTCGAATCCCAATTTATGTAATATCTTTACAGCTTTTGTTGCTTTTCCTGCACTGGCAATAAAAAAAATCATTATACCAAGAATCACAAGCGATACAATGGTTATAATTGTTTTTGTAGGAAGCTTTCTGATTTC
>CBETOJ010000098.1:0-6173 GCA_965537725.1 uncultured Campylobacterales bacterium
AACGTCCGAAAGTTGAGTTAGTAATAGTTGATTTTTTAATTATCGTAACATCAGTTTTAAATTTTATTCCACATTTTTGAAAAATTTTAAGATAAATTTGGTATAATTATTTCCATAAGTTGCATCTCTTTTCTGTTAAATTTTGGGTTACAAAACTATAACTTATTGAAATTTGATTTCAACTTTTTTTACAAAAGCAAATTAAGTTATGAGCTTTTTTGTTAATTTGCAGGTGATGCGAAGGATATTAAATGAATAATTTTACAATAGCAAAAAAAATGACATTTTTTGGGATAGTGATTTTTGGTGTACTACTTATAGTAACACTTACAAAATACAATTTGGTAAGTGACGCCAATAAAAATCTTGATATATACTCCAAAAAAGCAGTTGAAGGGAAAATACTGGTTCTTAGCATAGGAAAAGATTTAAACTATATCAGTAGATGTACTAGAGATATAATGCTTGGAAACGCTTATGAAAAAAATATCGGTAAAATTGAAAAAAGTCGAAGTAATATTATAAAAGCATTTGATAAGTTAAAAGTAACAATTCAAGGAACACCAAACGAGTCCAAAAAACTTCAAGCTTTAGCCCAGTCAAAGAAAAATACGATCGCTTTTATCGATGATGGTTACAATAAAATGAAATCTCTTGCAAATGTTGAAAGAACTCCTGAAGTATTAGCCGATATGTATCAACAATATAAAAAAGATGCAACTCCTTTGGCGAATGCAAGTAGAACATCATTTAAGCAGATAGTACAAGTAAAAGATAAAGGTTTAAAAAAACGAACAGAGATGTTTCACAATGATATGGATGACTTATTGACTTTTATTTTTATAGAATTTGTAATTGTTTGTGCCTTAATAATCGGTTACCTTCTTTTCTTAACAAAAAACATCTCAGGATCATTGCAAAAATTCCAAAATGGACTTACTTCATTCTTTGATTTTTTAAATAAAAAGGCTACAACGGTTGAACCTATAGTTATTACTTCTAGAGATGAGTTTGGATCAATGGCATCAATTGTCAATAGTAATATTGAAAACATTCAAAAACAGATTACTGAAGATCAAAAACTTATTGATGAAGCATCTGGAGTTATCAATAGAGTGAAACATGGATGGTATTCTCAAACTATTAGCTCAAACACTTCAAACAACGAATTAAATACACTTAAAAATGGTGTAAATGATATGATTCTTGCAACTAAAAAGCACTTTGAAACTATGAATATTGTTTTAGAGGAATATGCACAATATAACTATAGAAATGAGCTTAAAGTTGATGGTATTGAAAAAGGTGGTGTATTTGATTTTTTAGTTACAGGTATTAATAAACTAAGAGATGCTATTACAAATATGTTAGTTGAAAATAAATCAAGTGGATTAACATTAGGAAAAAGTAGTGCCGCACTTCTTAACAATGTAAATAATCTGAGTCAAAATGCAAATACGGCAGCTGCTTCATTAGAAGAGACAGCTGCAGCTCTTGAAGAAATTACTGGAAGTATCTCAAATACAACTTCAAATATTATCCAAATGGCTAATTATGCAAATAGTGTAACAAAATCTGTCGGAGAAGGTCAAGCCTTAGCAACACAGACAACTCAAGCTATGGATGAGATTAACAACGAAGTAACTGCCATAAATGAAGCAATTACCGTAATTGATCAAATTGCATTCCAAACAAATATATTGTCTTTAAACGCAGCAGTAGAAGCAGCAACAGCAGGTGAAGCTGGAAAAGGATTCGCAGTTGTTGCACAAGAGGTAAGAAACCTGGCTGCAAGATCTGCTGAAGCTGCCAATGAAATTAAAACACTTGTTGAAAATGCTACAAGTAAAGCAAATGATGGTAAAAAGATTGCAGATGATATGATTGGTGGATATACTCAATTAAATGAAAACATCTCTAAAACAATTGAACTTATCTCTGGTGTAGAATCTGCATCAAAAGAGCAGCAAACAGGTATCATTCAAATTAATGATGCAATCAATTCACTTGATAGACAAACACAAGAGAATGCTTCTATTGCGAACCAAACAAATTCTATAGCAATTGAAACAGATCAAATTGCAAAAGAGATTGTTGCAATTGCCGATGAAAAAGAGTTTAATGGGAAAAATAGTGTTGAAGCAAAAAAGGTATTAAAATAACCAACAAGTAAGACAGCTGCTCCAAAAACAATAACTCAAAAAACTGTAGAATCAAAACCTACAAAAAAATAACTCCGGTGGTTTCATCTACAGATGATGACGACGAATGGGCAAGCTTCTAAAGCTTCCCCATTAACTCATCTATAAAATCTCTACACGATTTTTTTTCATAATTACAGTATCCTTAATACGAACACCAAACTTATCATGTAAATAAATTTCAGGCTCAATTGTAAAAACAATATTATCTTCAATAATTGCTTTATTTCGACTATTGGGAACCTATAAAAACACATTTTAGAACTTCCAACTTTTTATTTTCTTGATTTTTAAAAAATCTTAATTCAGTTTTAGCTGAACTTTTTAAAATTTCTGTGAAAATCCCCTTGCAGAGTATTTGGTAATGAGCTTTGTTTTCTCATCAGCATTGATATGGTCTTTGTAGCCGAAATGTTTTTCACGATTTAAAGGAAAATTCTGGGGTCTGAATGATCATTTTTTCTTAATAGGGTAGTTAGTTAACTCCTCCTATGCTATAATAAACTATTTTCTAATTTTTTCCAAGGTATTGTATTTGCTAAAAGAATTAATGGATCATTTGGATTTAATTGCGTAAGCAAATCATTTCCAAATAAATTTGCTTGATGTTGTATAGGATTAGATTGTGGCATGTTTTTCACTCATTTGTCCTCGTTCCTGCGGGATTACATCGACCAAGTTTTTAACGGTTCGGTAATGTTTTGTTGGTTGAAATTATAGCTAAAAAATACTGTTTAACCCTTTAATAATGGGGTTTGTTTTGATTTTCAAGGGCGACTAATTATCTTGATTATGAAGCTATGGGAAGAGATCTTGGATTTGATGGGTATGAGGTATATGATGGGAGAATTTATAGGGCTTTTTAGAAGTTCTACATTCTTGTTCCATATTTCTTTAAGACTTGTGGAATTTAGTAGTTTTTACTTTTTGGACACTTTGTGGAACACGAAAGCTCATTTAATGATGTGGTGCTCCAAATATAAGAGATTTTTAACACATAAGTTAAAAAATACTTGAACTGATATAACATAAGAAATTTATCTACTATAATATCAATCTGTAAAAACTTCTACTCTATTACGTCCACTCTCTTTTGCTGTGTAAAGTGCTGTATCTGCTTTTTTAATAGCTGCATCAATATCATCAATAAATTTGCCAATTCCTATACTCACTGTAAATTTTATATTTTTTACACCCCTGGAAGCTTCGATAGATTCTCTAATTTTTTCAGCGACTATTTTAGCACTCTCATAGTTCGTATATGGCAAAAAGAGAACGAACTCTTCCCCGCCAAATCGACAAAATATATCACCTTTTCTGATGTTTTCTAAAACTACTTTTGCTAACTCTTGTATAACTCTGTCGCCTGCATCATGTCCATATGTATCATTAATATTTTTAAATTTATCAATATCTAATATCAGTATTGTCGAAGCTTTTTGCTCTCTTCTTGATATATCTGAAAAGTTATTTACTAACCCATAAAAATGTCTTCGATTATATACTCCTGTAAGTGGATCAGTATAAGCCATAGCTTCAAGTTTAGCTTTATCTTTTTGAATCTCATGTAGCATTGTATTAAAACCATCAAAAAGAGTTTGAAACTCATCATCACTTTTTGCATCAATTGTTTTAGTGAAATTATTATGTTCTATAATTTCTTTCATTGTATTGACTAGTAGATAGATTGGTTTTGTTAAACGCTTTTGTAGTAGAGAAGATATTTTAAGCATTATTAGAAATATAACAACAGAAACAGCAAGTAAAATTTTTAAAATCATCCATAATGTATTGTTAATTTCATTCGTATTGTATATAAGGACAAGTCGTCCCAACTCTTCATGATCATAAATTATTGCTGATGAAACAATGATGTTGTTGAAATCGTTATAAACAGACTTATCATCCAGTAAGCTTAGGAGTTCATTTATCTGTTTTTCTTTTTTGCCATCAACATATCGGGAGAAAAGTTTCCCATTTTTGTCATATATAAGTGCCGCTTCTATTGAATTGTCAACTCGCAAAGAGTTTAAAATATTGTTTGCACTAGACTTGTCATCAAAAGAGAGTGAAGCTGCTAAATTTGTTCCCATAATTTTAGAGAGCTTAGTAGCTGATTGGATTGTAGTTTCAGTTTTTTTGAAGTATATAAATTCAAAGAGTATTGAGATTAAAAGAAAAGTAGTGATCACCACTACTATTAAATAAGATAGTAATAATTTATTTTTAATAGAGTTTTTCATCATTTTCAGAACCTATATTTCAGAGCTAAATAGTAGTATGCACCACTATATTCTACTGGAGAGTATGAAGAGTATGGAATAATGCCATCATAGCCCAAGTATTTATTTGATCTATCCCATTTGCTTGGAAGTTTGTCAAAAATATTGAACCCACCTAGAGAGAGGGATAATTTTTTTGTATATCTATACTCAAGATTTAAATCAGCTGTAACAAGTGGATCAAATTTTGAAGTATCACCTCCTGCAGTAGTATAGTGAGAACCATAATAGTTTATATTAAACCCAATTGTTGCATTAGCCATTTTATAGAGGTTTTGTAATTTTGCATACTCTTTTGGATGTAATTTTTCTAGTGTAGCGATATTAGAAGTTGCTACAACATTTCTGTTTTCTACTTTAGTTTGGCTATAGTTCAACCAAAGTGTTGTATCTAAGCTATTGGTATTTGAAAAATGGTATATATTATTGTATTTAATATCAAATCCGGAAGTTTCAAGATCTGCTATATTTGTAAAATATTGAACAGCAGAGATACCGTACTGAGTAGCTATTGCTTCAGGTACATCTTTTCTTTTACTTAAGAGTATTCTATCTTTCACTTTTACTAAAAAGGTGTCAAATGTCAAAAAGCTGTTTTTCGTTGGTTTATAGACAAATCCTGCACTATAGTGTGTTGATTTTTCAGCATCAAGCTCCTTTGCTCCTAGTGATTGGGAGACTGGGTTAGTAGGTTGAAGTATCCCTTTTTGAATAAGCACACTATTGTATAAAGAAGAAGATATATAAGAATAACTACTTTGTGACATAGATGGTGCTCGAAAGCCTGTACTTGTTGTCGCTCTTAATAAAACCTTTGGTGTAAGACTATATTTTAAAGCAGCTTTATAGTTTGTTGTACCTCCAAAATCACTATAATTTTCATATCTTAATGCCAAATCAGTTGAAAAATTTGAAGTGATATTGTAGATAGTGTCTATATATGCAGCATAACTATCTCTATTTGCATCAACTTCATTAGATGGTTGATACCCTGGAAATCCTTGTGAGCCTGTTTTATAGTAAGAGGGATAATCTCCACTTTTTATGGAGTAGTTTTCCATTCGAAACTCTAATCCACCCGAAAGTACAATATTTTGTAGAGATTTTTTCAAATCTATATTTGTAGTGTTTTGAATGGTTGCTAATTTCCCATTGTTAAATGATGTTGGTGAAGAGCCATTTAAATCATAGTTCATGCTATTTCGCAGAGAAAAATCAGAACTATTATATCCATAAACATTACTGATATCCCAAGCCGTGCCGTCTCTAAATCTTCCTTTTGCACCAAGTGTAAGAGAGTAATCTAATATCTTATCTTCTAAAAGGGGTAAAAAGCCGTTAGGATAAATGGCATGAGAACTATCAGGTGTTCTATAAAATGTACTCGCTTCACTCTCTTTATAATTGAAAATAAGGTTTGAGTAAAAAATAGTATTGTTTTTAGATACCACCTCGCTATTAAACACGGCTCCTAGATTTTTTGAATCAGGTATGCCAAAATGTGTTGTCACTCTAGGTGGTGTGACTCTTCTATCAAGTCCTGCTCTATTTGTAGCGTCTTGCTTATTGGCCAAGAGAGAAAGATTGGCAAATCCATCATAATCAAGTGGAATATGTAGAAAACCATCAACTTGTGTTTGTGCACCATCCCCCTCTTTTCTTATACCACTGTGAAGAGAGAGCATACTCT
>CBETOJ010000099.1:0-6168 GCA_965537725.1 uncultured Campylobacterales bacterium
TCGATTTATAGAAAAGAGATACCCCGTACCCTTGGGTCGGGGAGTATTTCATTTAATGACCCAAGAATTTTGATCTTGGATGAAGCGACCAATGCTATAGATTTTGAATCAGAAATGCTTATCCAAAACAATCTTCAACAGATCTGTAAAAATCGTACAGTTTTTATTATCTCCCATAGAGTATCAGTTTTAAAAATTGCTGAGCGTATTATTAGCTTGCATCAAGGAAAGATTATCGAAGCAGGGACAAAAGAGGAGCTTTTATCAAAACCAAAGGGTTACTTTAGAGCACTTTGTAAGGCACAAAATATTTTAAGTGAGATCAAATAATGAAAGAGAATATTGAATTTATCCCAGGTATTGAATCGGTTATTTTTAAAAAACCTTCCTTTTTATTGTGGATGATCCCATCTTCTATTGGATTGTTTATTGTAACAGTGGTGATTTGGCTTACTATGAGTGAAATTGATGTGATTGTCCCATCCCAAGGAAAAATAATCACTTCATCGCAAATGATACCTATCCAAACAAAAGAGTTAAGTACTATTGTTAACGCTCACCCACTTGGACTATTGAGACGATCTATGTAAGAAATGGTCAAAATGTGAAAAAAGGGGATCTTTTAGTATCTTTTAAAAAAGATCTTGAAAGCTTTGAATATAAACAAACCAAAGCACAATATGATAATTTAGTTTTTGAACAAACCCTTTTAGAAGGTTTTATAGACTTTATAGATAAAAACTCTAGTAGAATTTTAAATAGTTATATCGCTTCATATAAAAGTGATATGACTACGTATGAATCAAAACTCAAAAGATTAGAAGATGAGATAGAGATAGCCCGTTTGGAAGTGGATAAACTCACCAAGCTTCTTCCATTTACAAAAGGAAAAGTGGATCAACTGATCCCTTTAGTGCAAAAAGGACTTAAATCGGATAATACTTTAAAAGATATGGAAGCTGAATATATCTCAATAGAAAAAGATCTTCAAATCAAACAGCTCCAAGTACAAAAACTTCTCTCAGATCAAATCATTACAAAAAATGAGATGGAACAAAATACAAACAATATCCTAAAAGAGTATGGACAAAAGCTCTATGAGATTGAAAAGGAGCTTAATATCTTAAAGCCACAAGTTGAAAAGATGAACTATCTTTTAGAATCCCAATCTATCCATGCGCCAAGTGATGGGATGATCCATAATTTAAGAGAATATTTATCCAATAAAATCGTTCACTCAGGGAGTACCATAATGGAACTTATCCCATCAAATTCCCCTTTGGAAGTTGAGGCAAAGGTACTTAATCAAGATATAGGATTTATCGCAGTAGGACAAAAAGTAAAAGTAAAAATCGATAGTTTTAAATTTACAAAGTATGGATATATAGAAGGGATTATCACCCATATTGAACATGCTTCAATTAAAGATGAGCAATTAGGGGAGATCTATCCTATTACTGTTGAGCTTCAAAGTGATACTATGAAAGTAGATAATCGATTTGTTAGACTAATCCCTGGGATGACGTGTACAGTTGATATCAAACTTTCAAAAAGAAGATTGATAGAATATATCATCTCTCCAATGATCAGATATCAAGATGAAGCTTTAAAAGAGAGATAATACCTCTCTATTTTAACTTTCTTGCAAAACTATAAAGAACTGGTAAATAGATAAGGTTTAAGATAGTTCCCCATGCTAGACCAAATCCAAGGGCAATAGCTACTGGTTGAAAGACTACTGCTTGTCCTGAGGCGAAAAATATTAGTGAACTCATACCTATTAGTGTGGTGATCGTTGTAAGGATAATAGGTCTAAACCTTTTTGTAGCTCTATAAAATACCTCTTCAATAGTTTTTGCTTTTTTCAAATAGGTCATCATAATGATCCCATCATTGATAACAACTCCTGCTAGTCCTAAGGTTCCTATCATACTAGGCATAGAGAGGTTTTGTCCCATAATCATATGACCTATAAGCATCCCTAGAATAGAAAATGGGATCACGGACATTAAGATAAAGGTTTCTCTAAATGAGTTAAAGAGATAGAGCATCGAGAGCATGATAAGGAGTATTGCTAATCCTGAAGCGATCATCATATCATGTTTTAGCTCTTTTTTCTTTTCCACTTCCCCTTTAAAAGTAAGCTTGATTCCACTTTTTTCTATCTCATCTAAAAGAGGTTTTATTCTCTCAACTGCTTCAGTGGAAGTGATGATTTTTGGATCAACATTTGAGTAGATATAAAAGTTTTTTACCCCTCCATCTTTTGTGACTTGTTCAAAAGATTTGATCTCTTGGAACTCTACTATTTCATTGAGTCTTACATATTGTCCATTTGATAATGGGATTTGAGAGTTTTTAAAGCTTTCAAAATCATCTTTATTGAGAGACTCTACTTTAATATCTAGCATACTTGTTTGATCAAAGGAAACCGCTTTTTTCTTTAAAAGATAGAGATTTGAAAGGTATGTTCCTAGGTAAGATTCATCGATACCTAGTTGCTCTCCATAGGAGTTTATTTTAAGTTTGATCTCATCTATACCAAAGCTTATAGAGTTGGCAACAGTTTTTACCCCTTCTAGTTCTCTAAGAGTAGTCATGATCTTATCTGTAGCTTTAATTACTGCTTGGTTATCATTTGAAACAAGACCAATTTTAATATCAGATTTTACAGGTCCCACCCGTCTTTCTAATACACTGATCTCATTGAGCTTGAATTTTTCTTTATAGTTTTTATTTTCTATAAATTTTTTAAGTTTTTTTGCGATTTGTTGAGACGTCTCAGTTCTGGTTCGCCCCTCATCATCATAGTAAAAACTTAAGTATGGCGTAATATATTGATCTAAAATATTTGTAGGTTTTGATTTTGCAAGCTCTACGGTCATATACATCACATAAGGAAATCTCTCCGTATTACTTCCACTATCCCTTCTATACCCTGCTACAGATTCAATACTTCTAATAGAAAAATCTTTTTCTTTTTTCATAAGATCAGCTTCAATAGATTGAACTATTTTATAGGCATCTTCAAGTTTTGTATTTGGATTTGCTTTTATAGAGATTTTTACATCTGTTCCATCAAATTTTGGAAACATTTGAAATTTACTATTTTTGATCATGGTAACAGTAATGACAGGAACACCTATAATAAAGATCACTAAAAAGAGCTTCTTCCATCTCATACAAAAGTGGATGATACTGCTATATATTTTATTTGGTATCTCCCATGAGGTTACTTTTGATCCATTTTTTAAGGTATGACAGGCATGGATTGGTAAAAATAAAAATGATTCTATAAGCGAAGCTACAACTAAAGCTGATACTGCAATAGGAATCAACTTCATAACTTCTCCCATGGTTCCACTGATCATTAAAATTGGGATAAATGAGAATAGGGTGGTGATGCTAGCAATGATCACAGGCTTCGCCATCTCTTTTGCACCCATAATAGCAGCTTCTTTAGGAGGGTATCCTTCTTCGATATGTTGTTGGATATTTTCACTGACAACAATAGCATCATCTACAACTATACCAATGGCGATAAGTACTCCAACCAAAGAGATCATATTGATACTATATCCTGCTAGATAGATATAAAGAGCTCCTATGACAAATGATGTGGGGATCCCAATAGCGATAATAAGTGCCATTCTACTATTAATAAGAAGTGCTACAAATAGGGTGATTAATATAATTCCAAGCATGATATTTGAAATAACGATATTTAATCTATCTCGAATCCTTTCACTATTGTCATCACTAATAGAGATGTCGATATTTTTTACTTTTTTCTGCATAGAAACAATCAGTTTTTTTACGTCATCACTTACTTGAAGGGCATCTGCTGTATCAGATTGTTTTAAAGCTAAGGAGAGGGCATTTTCCCCATTAAATGAGTAAAGAGTAGAGGAGTCTTCATATTTTTTTGAGATCTTTGCCACATCACTTAAAGTGATATAGTTATCACCTAGTTTTAATTTTGTATTAGCAAACTCTATAGCTGTTTTTTTCCCATTAAAAGTTGAGATATAGTAGTGCTTTTTACTATCTTCTATTTTTCCTACAGGAAAGATATAAGAAAGGGTTGAAATGGCATTGAATATATTTTGTTTATTCAGTCCATATGCTTCTATCTTTGAATCATCAATTAATACTTCAAAATATTTATCACTCTCTCCAAAGATACTTACTTCACTTACCCCTTTGACAGTCATAAGTTTGCTTTTAAACTCATCTGCAAAGTTTTTCATCTGATCCACTTCAAGTTCTTTTGAAGTAAGGGTGATATCTATAAGGTCTCTTGTACGATCTTGTACTACAACTGAAGGGTCATCCATATCACTTGGAAGATTACTTTTTGTAAGATCAACGGCATCTTTTACTTTATTGAGCATGTTATATCGATTGAGTCCTTTTTTAAGCTCCAATACTATAGTGAACTTTCCTGGGCTGATCACTGTAGTAATATCTGTGATACCATCGATATTTTTTACTTCATCTTCTATCTCAGTTACTGCCATACGATCTAATATATCTACACTTGCTCCACTATAACTTCCACTGATAGTGACCATGTCAAGCTCAAATGTAGGGAAGATCTCTTTTGGAGTTTTTGTATATGCCCAGATACCAATAGCAAAGATCAAAATAAAAAGGGTGTAGTTCATCCTTGCATTTTCTACAAAGAAACGTAAAAATTTTTCAAAAGTGCCTTGGGTCTGCATGGGTTATTGTATCTTTTTTAATATACTTTCTTCATTGGTTTGATCAAAATTATATTTGATCACTATGATGTTTTCTGTATTGTTGATATACCATTCTTTTATCCCCTCAGCTGAATCTAAAGAGTTGAACTTGTTTTCATCTATATTCGCTATAGGGATATAAAGATTTTTTTCTTTCATTGGATTTGTCATTAAAAACATAATGATTAGCCAAACAACAGATATCACAAGTAAGATCACTGATATATCATGTAAACTACTAATAAAACTTCCATCTACTTCTTTAAAATAGACTCCACCGATAAATCCACCTAAAAAAGTTCCAAGGTATCCAAAGGAGTTAAAAACACCAAGAACTTTTCCACGCTCATGTACTTTTGCATATTTTGCTGTTAAACTTTGCATAATAGGTTCATGCATGTTAAATCCTATAAAAAAGAGGATAATAGCGATTAAAAAAAGAGTCTCAGAGCTACTATTTCCAAAAGTAAGATAGGATAGGGCAAAAAAGATGATACCTAAGCTCATCACCTCTTTATATCTTCCTTTTTTTTGTGCCATCATAGCAGCTGGTCCCATTGCTAATACTCCTGCGATCATTGCAGGGATATAGATTTTCCAAAGCTCACTAAGTTCCCATCCATAGGTTTTGGTTAAAACAATAGGGATGATCATAAAAGCAAAGGTCATAAATGATTTTTGTAAGAAGTTAGAGATATTCATAATATTGATCTCTTTACTTTTTAGAAATTCGATTTTACTGTTATTATGATAGGTATGGGTCACTTTTGGAGAATCAGGCACAAATTTTACTATAATATAAATAGATGATAGTGCTAAAAATGTACTGATCCAAAATAAAGAGTTAATTCCAGCAAAGCCACCAATAAGCGGACCAAATACCATCGCAAGTGCAAAACTTCCTGCAATAAATCCACCCATAATAGCCATAGCTTTAGGTCGCTCCTCTTCACGTACATGATCACTGATCATGGCACTAATTACTGCTGCAATTGCTCCAGCTCCTTGTAAAAAACGACCAAGTAATAAAGTTAAAATATCAGTTGATATGGCACAAAGAATTGATCCAATAGCAAAAAGCACAAGTCCAGTGATAATGGTGCCTTTACGTCCAAGCATATCACTCATCATTCCAAATGGAACTTGAAAGATCATTTGAGTTAAAGCAAATCCACCAATGACAATACCAACTAAAGCTGGAGTAGCACCTGGAAGGGAGAGAGCATAGACGGAGAGAACAGGGAGGACTATAAAAAGTCCAAGAAACCTAAAAGAGATAATAAGACTGAGTGGGAAGACCTTTTTAAACATTGATTACCTTCGAAAAAAATTTTGAGGATTATATCTAAAAATATGTAAAGTGTTATAAATGTAAATTTATTATGTTAATATTTTAAAAAATAATTTATAATTTACACAAAGG
>CBETOJ010000100.1:0-6126 GCA_965537725.1 uncultured Campylobacterales bacterium
ATCTTCATCTAAAAGTTGTAAAGCACTTGATATTTTATGACTGTTATCTAGTAGAGGTTTTATCTCATTGAGTGTGTCTTCTATTTTATCTTTTGTAGAGAGTTTTTGTTTGATCCCTTTGAGCTCTTCATACTCCTCCTCTTTTGGATCGATTGAAGTAATTTTCTCAATCTCAAATTTTGTATACTCTATTAAATCATCCAGCTCTTTTTCATCTTTTAAAAGTTTGTCTAGCTTTTTAGCAGCACTTGAATACTCCTCAAATTTTGTATGAAAACTCTCAAGTAGTTTTTTATAAGAGTTATTTTGAGAAGCTGCTAAAAAGTCTAAAAATTCTATAATCTTTTCACTATCAAAATCACTAGTATCTTTTAAATGAAGATGTTTAAAAAATTGAGAACTGAGTCCTTTTAAAACTTTTTTGGAGATAGTTTGATTATTGATAAAATATCGTGTTTTTGTAGAAGTGTTTTGTTTAATGATCACATCATCATCTTTTTGTATATCAAAACTTTCATCTTCAATTCCAATATCTTCTAAAAGCACTTCACTTATTGCAGCTTTTGCATCACTGCTACCAAAAAGAGTAAGCATAGAACTTAAAAGTACAGATTTTCCAGCACCACTAGGTCCAGTAAAAACAACTAAACCTTTTTCAAAATAAAGTTCCACCTCTTTAAAAGAGAGGTAATCTTTTAGATAAAAACGATTGATCAATTTGCACCCCATTGTAGTTTTTTATTTAATACATCAAAATAGTTTCTTTGTAATCTATGGATCAACTTTGCTTTAGATGAAGCAATTTGAATAGAAAGTGATTCATTTGGTTTAAGCTCATAGGTATCATGTCCATCAATAATTGCAACAGCATCTACTATATCAGTATTTGTAAGTGTGATTTTAAAATCAACTGGTAAAACCAGTGGACGCTGTGTTAATGAGTGTGGAGAGATTGGTGTGACGATAAATGCATCTGTTAAAGGGTAAACAACTGGGCCATTACACGAAAGATTATACGCAGTTGATCCAGTAGGTGTTGAGATGATCAAACCATCTCCATTATATTTATTAAATAATACATTATTGACTCTTGCGTCTAGTTTTATCATCCCTGTAACACTTTTTCTGCTAATCACAATATCATTAAAAGCAACAATTTTTGAGTCATTTAAAGTAGCTTCGATCATCATTCTGTGATCTATTCTATATTGATCTTTATTAAAATCTTTTAAAAAAGTATCGATCTCACCTGGCATAATATCAGTTAAAAATCCAAGACTTCCAAGATTGATCCCCATCACTGCTTTTTGATAATGAAAGGCTCTTCTTGCTACAGAAATTAAGGTTCCATCACCACCAAGAGCCACTAAAAAGTCACTTTGTTGACACAGCTGATCAAATCTATAATCGGCATTTTCTAAAAAAACTTGAATTCCATTTTTTTGAAATACTTTTTTTATTTGAGTATAGATATTTTGAATCTCTGGACTCTCTGGTTTTAAAATGAATCCAGCAGTTTTTTTTTGTTCCAAAAGGGCATTGTTTTTAGTAATGATCATAACTCTACACTCCTTTTAAAGACTCAGCATAATTTCGTGCAAGTGTATCACATCTTTCATTATATTCATGCCCATTGTGCCCTTTGACCCAAGTTGCTTTGATGGTATGTGGTTTTGATACTTCTAAATACTCTTGCCAAAGTTCAAGATTTTTCACTGGCTTTTTTGAAGCAGTTTTCCAGTTGTTTCTTTGCCATCCTGCTAGCCATTCATTAATTGCTTGCACCACATATTTACTATCACTAATTATCTCTACCTTACAAGGCTCTTTTAATGCTTTTAACCCCTCAATCACTCCAATAAGCTCCATTTGGTTATTGGTAGTATGTGGATCTCCCCCAAAAAGTTCTTTTTGATGACCATTATATTCTAAAATAGTTCCCCAGCCACCTGGTCCTGGGTTCCCTAGGCTTGATCCATCACTATAAATTTTAATATTTTTCATCATACAAAACTACTTAAATTAAGAGTTGGTTTTCCAAGTTTTGGCTCCACTTTAAAGGATAAAGTTTCATGACAGTGGGGGCATCTTGGCTCATATACTGGATGTGTTTTTTTACATTTAGTACATATAAATTCAAAGTTTAGATCAAGTGTTGATGTAATAGGAGAGTTTTTTACTGCTATTAAAGTTTGTAATTCAAAGTTTTCACTTTGGCTTACATCAGCAATATATCCTTTTGCACTATATATTTCTTTTAAAACCTTAGAGTTATTGACCTTATCCCAGTCAATATCATCAAAATCAAGAAACCACAAGATATCAACGATTTTGATAGGATTAAATTTCTCTATAGATTGCCAAAAAAGTTCTTTGTTGTATTTGATCAAGTAGCCTGCTATAAATCTTTCCAATAATGAATTGTTTTGATATTGCTCTAAAAGTATCAAAGATTTTTTTTCAAAGCTTAAAAGGGGATCATTCATAGTAACTTGCGCTTGGAGATACACTTTTTCTTTTTTTGTATCTTCATCCAATTCATCAAGTGAATCGATCACCTCTTGCACTCTATTATACTCTTTTAAATGTTCAAAAATCAAAAGAAGAAACCCTAATGCTGTTTTATTTCGAGGACTAAACTTTAAGATCTCCAAATAGATCTCTTTACTTCTTTGAAGTAGCCCACTTTTAAAATAAGCACTTCCTAAAAGCTCCAAAAGCTCCTCTTTTTTTACAGGTTCTTTCACATGTTCTAAAAGGGTGAGATAGACTGAAATCGCCTTGTCATATTTCCCTTTATAGATAAAAGAAGAAGCTAAAAGGATGATAGAATCAAATGGAAGATTATAGGTTGAATACAGATGGATATAATCCTCCTCTTTTAAAGTTCCAAGCTCAAACCTTTTTAAAAGTTTTCTATACTCTTTTCTAGCAAGCCTCTCTTTATAAATAGAAAGGGTATAAGTAATAAAAGAAGCTAAAAAAATAATAGCAAAGATAAAAATAATCCCTGTTAGTGGATCTCTGTAGTTTAATAAACTATTTTCGATCACGAACGAAATCCATATTGGTGAAGTTTATAGATAGTTTCCTCAGCGAGTTGTAGCATTGAAATATTTAAGTTTTTATATTCACTATTTTGTGCATGAATTAAAAGAGTATCATACACTTCACTATATGGATAGAGACAAAAGTAGATAAACTCTTTATCCTCTTCTCCAATACTGAGCTCAGCAAACCAAGTTGATAAAAGAGCAAAACATAACATTGATGGATTAAATGGAGTTCCATTTTGAAGTTTTTTAGTGATGTTTTTATTAATATGCTCATAGGATCTTATAATATATTGGATTCGACTAACCCTTTGGTTTCTTGTATAATAGTCAATTGGCTGACATGATATATTAATCGCTTTTAAAAGTTGATCAATTTGTCCATCGATATATGCTTTTGTTTCTTTATCAATATGAAAAATATCCTCAGCGTTGTCTTTATAAGAAAGAATAAGATCTCTACAAAAAAGTAAGCTGGCTTCTGATTTTATTTTTAAAGGATTAATAACCATGATCTATTAGTAATACAGCCTTATTAAAAAGCTAATAAAGTTTTTATCAACATTATCATTTGTGATTGATTCTTTCTCTTCCACTGATTTGTGAATAAGTTCATTCATCTGTTTTTTCATATACTCCACATCTCCTGGGGAGAGTTTATTGATATTATTGACCATTTTAGTTTTTACTTCAAAAGAATCAAGTCCCTCTTTTTGTGCAATTCCAAAAGCCATGTTATCTAATGTGGAAATAATATGCATTGGCAGAGTATTAAATACTGGTTCTTTTTCCTTTTGGGAGCTTGAGAGTTGTTGTTGTAAGAGTTGTTGGTGTAACATAGAAATTCCTTCTTAAAAGCTATTTGAGATCACAAGTGCTAAAACGGTCATCATAACAATACCGGCACTTTTATTATACAGTTTGTTAGCTGTTATAAAAACTAACATCACTGAGACGATAAGTGCAGCAGTTATATCAAAGAAGTTTGCATGAAGATCAACATTCAGTGGATTGACAATTGAGCTTAGTCCTAAAACCATTGTAAAGTTTGCCACATTACTTCCAATAATAGCTCCTATTGCCATATCAGCGTTATTGTTTCTAGCTGCTTGGATACTCACTACAAGTTCAGGTAAACTTGTACCAAAAGCAACTAAGAATAGACCAATAATCCATTCACTTACTCCAAACTCTCTTGCAATATTTCCAGCACTATCAATAGCAAAATCAGCTCCACCTACTACAAAAATAAAACCTATAAAAAGAAGCCCTAAAGTTTTTAACCAAGCAAACTTCTCTTTAGCAAGGTCATCATCAAGCTCTTCAACTTGATTACTTTGAATAAGAAATAAAAGATATGCGCCCATAAGCATCACAAATAAAAATCCATCAAGTCTACTTAATTGTCCATCTATCCCCATAAGGATAAATATCAAAATAGGAAAAAGTGACCAAGATGAATCTTTGGCAAAAAGATCACGTTTAGGTTGGATCGCACGTGCGATTAAAAAGACAGCACCTAACACTAAAGAGATATTAAAAATAGTACTTCCTATAACATTTGCAACCGCTATATCACCGCTGCCTTTCATAGAAGCACTCATACTCACAGCCATCTCTGGTAGACTTGTTCCAAGAGCTATCAAAGTAGCTCCAATTACAAAAGGGGAAATATTAAAATGAAGTGCTATTTTTTCACTTTGTTCAATAATAAAATCAGCTCCATAGATCAAAGCTCCCATAGCGATTATAAAAATTACAATATCCAAAATTAACTATTCCTTATTATTAAACTTTTGGGAAGATCATATTTTTTGATAAGCTCTTCCTCTTTTTGTCGGTGTTCACCATTATCAACTTCATGGTCATATCCTAGAAGATGAAGGAGTCCATGGATAAATAACAAGTGAAATTCATCCTCTAAACTATGGTCATACTCTTTGGCATACATTTTTATAAAATCTATAGAGATCACAATAGAACCTAGTGGAACATTATGTATTTGTTCATAAGGGAAACTTAAAACATCAGTTGGTTTATCTTTCCCTCTTGTGGTAAGGTTTATCTCATGGATCTCTTTATTATCTGTTAAGATAAGTTCGATCTCTTTTACTTTTAGTTCTTTACAGATTGTATTGATTAAAGTTAAATCAAAACTCACATCAGTATTATTTTCAAAAACTATATCGAGCACTTTCCTATGCCTAGTTCTTTCATTACTGCTTCACAAAATTCACCGCTTGTTCTTTGGCAACTATCAAATTCAAATTCAATAGAGAAGTTTCCAGCGTGCTCATTGATCGCTCGTCTAATCACACTTGGAAATACTTGCATCTCTTTTTCTACTTTTGCTATAGACTCTTGGATCTTTTTTTTGCTATTTTCATTGTTATATTCGACACTCATTCTCATATAACCCTCTTCCATTTTTACATCTGCACACATATCTCTTTCCATAGATTCTCCTTATTAGTCTTTATTTATTCCACCCATAATTGGGCATCCACCTTGAGCAGCTTTTTCCTCATAGGTTTGTTTGTCATTTTCAAAGTTCACAATATGTTTTGAAAATACTTCCAGCCAGTTCCAATAAGATTGAATATGTTCATGATCCACTTTATCCTGTATCTCTCTTAAAACCTCTTCCCAGCATCCAAGCCACTCTAGTCTTGCTTTATTTGGAATAGAAAAAGGTTGGTGAGTTTTAATTTGATCAAACTCTCCGCCAAATTTTGAGATATATCGATCATCCCCTCCACATATCATCATAAAATAAGATGCATTTCTTTGTTTAATATGTGCTAACTCTTCCTCATCATCTGGAAAAAAGTGTGCAATTTCACTATCTACAACAATATCATAAAAATGATCAACCATCTTTTGAAATCCCTCAGGTGTCAATTGTTGTAAAAATTCTGGGTTTGGAGTTTTAAACTCTGGTCTCTCTCCCATAGTCGCATTTGTATAATAATAGTCTACCATATATATCCTCTTAAAAAATATTTTTATTAAATGGGATAATATTTTATCTAAAAAGGATTAAAAAAGCTCCAACATTTTTACCACTTCATCC
>CBETOJ010000101.1:0-6117 GCA_965537725.1 uncultured Campylobacterales bacterium
AATACTTAGCCACCACGGTGTTTTATCAACTCTAAAATACAACCAAAAAGCAAAACAGCCAAAGATTTCAAAAAAAGCTGCTAAAAAAAATATCCCTAAATTACTTATCATTTTTTCTACATCCTATTTAATTGTTTTTTATCATCATTTTATCATCACATCTATTATATTCACATTGAAATGTTGTATGTTCTATATCAAATTTATCATGAAGTACTTTTTCTAATGTATCTATTGTTTTTGCACTCTGTTTAATTGTGATATTTTCATTGAAATCTAAATGAGCTTCTAAGTGTATACGATGGTCGTCTAGTTTCCATACATGGATATGATGTACATTTTTGATCTCATTTTCTTTTACAATTAAATCAATAATCTCATCTATATCAATATCTTCTGGTGTAAATTGCATCAAAATTGCAGTTGATTCTTTGATAAGCCCAAAAGAGGCCCATATTAAATAAATTGCTATAATAATAGAGATAAGTGGATCAACCCAAAATATTTCATAAAAGTACATAAGTACTCCACCTAAAACAACTGCTACACTAGTCATCACATCTGTTAGTAGATGTAAATATGCAGCTTTTATATTCATATTCTCATGGGCATCATCTTTTACCAATAATACACTTAGAGCATTTAAAATAATACTTAATATTCCTAAAGCTATAACCCATATTGAGTTTATAGGTTCTGGATTGTAAAATTTACTTACTGCTTCAAATATTAAAAATATAGCAATTCCAACAAGAACCGAAGAGTTAAAAAGTGCTGCAATTATCTCTGCTCTTTTATATCCAAAAGTTTTCTCTTTTGTGCTTTCTTTACTTGCTAATCTATTTGCCCCATAAGCAATAACTAACGCTAAAACATCACTTAAATTATGAATAGCATCACTTATAAGAGCAAGTGAACCAGATACAATACCCCCTATAATTTGAGATAGAGTTATGATTACATTTAAAACTATTGTGATAAAAAGATTTTTACCACTTACTTCATGGTGATGATGGTGTTCAGACATTTTTTTCCTTTTTTATTAAATTTTCAAAAGCTTCTGTAATTTGTTCTGCTTGAATAAGACCTTCTAAAAAAATTTCTCCATCAAGTACAAGTGTTGGGTCTTTTTTTACCCCTGCATCGATCGCTTTTTCGGTACTATACTCATATGAAAATTGTACCCTTAACGGGAGATGTTTAATAGCACAACTCAGGCGTTTTGAAAACTTTTTCGTTGCTATTTTATCACCATATAACACGGCAAAAAATAGTGGATACTCTGGCTTATTTATACCAATAATTTCACCATCACTTACAATATCACATACTTTATTCACTTTCTTTTCCTTTGCTCCCTATAAAATTTTATAAAAATCTTTCTATTTTAAGTAATGTTTGTATAACAGGATTTTGAAGTTTTTTTACCATCACTTCTCCCATCATCTGTTTAGCTAAAAATCCGAAGGATTCACTAAAAGTGGGATGTGGATGTATGGTTGAGACTAAATCACTGAGTGTTAAGTTTTTTGCAACAATCAAAGCACCTTCCCCCCACGATAGCATTTACCTCTTCCAAAAGAGCAGATACTCCTATAATCACTAAATCATATTTTTGCATCACTCATCCTTTGATTTTATTTTAGGGCTTTTTGCTTACGTTACACGAGAAGCAAAGCAACTCAACTCTGTTTTGCTATTTTATTTCTATAAAATTTAAGAACTCCAATTTTCACTGCATCATTAAAAAGAAACCAGACAAGAGCATATGCCCACATCAAACCAGCCCACTCCCAACCTATAGGTGTCATTAAATCAAAGCCATAGACAGCTACTACTGTTCCAACAATGGCACTTACTAATGATGCACTCCAGAGGGTGAAAGATGGACGAGGTTGCTTAAAAAACCAATCATCAATACGAGTATTAAAAATAGTTCCATGACCAGCAACAACGAGTTTGACAAAAAATATACTCTGCACAAACTCTAAAGGGAGTTTTAGATAGTACATCACATAAGCAAAGATACCAAAAGAGGATAGTACTCCAGCAAGACCAAGCCAAGTTGAGAGAACTAACATCTCCCCCATATCCCAGCGAACTGGTTCTTTTCGTACTTTAGTATTATCATAGGCTATGGCTAAAATAGGCAAGTCATTTAGTAATGCTAAAACGATTATCATTAAGGCTGTTACTGGATAAAACTGAAATACCACAATAGCTAAGGTCATAAAAACAATAATACGAATAGTTTCTGCTATACGATAAATTGTATAACTTTTCATACGTTCAAAAGTGATACGTGCCTGCTCTATCGCATCAACTATCACCATAAGTCCTGGTGCCATTAAGACTATATCAGCAGCAGCACGAGCTGCATCTGTCGCCCCACTAACAGCTATTCCGCAGTCTGCTTTTTTCAGTGCAGGCGCATCATTGACCCCATCTCCAGTCATACCTACAATATGCCCCGCTTTTTGAAGTTCATTGACTATAAAGTATTTATCTTCTGGAAAAACCTCTGCAAATCCATCTGCATTTTCGATAAGAGAGATGATTTCGGATTCATGTTTTTTGACACTTCCACTTGGAAGTGGAGCATTGTGGAGTTGATCTTTGACATCGTTGACTACATCGGCGACCATACTCTCTAGTTTTTCATTTGAGAGCCCAGGTTGAAAAACTTTTGCAAAAGAGGAGGCTAAAATTTTAGAAAGGTAAACATACTCTTGGTGCCCATCACCTTTTAAGTCTCGGACATTTTGAATCTCTTCGCCAATATTTAGCATTGTGGATATATACTGAGCAACAGCAATATTATCACCAGTTACCATTTTTACCATAATACCTTTGTTTTTTGCTTCTTCTATAGCTTCAGATGAGTCATCTCTTGGTGGATCATAAAGAGGTATAAGCCCAACAAAGGTAAACTCTTTCTCATCGTTATATCGAAACGCCACACTTAAAGAGCGGAAACCTTTTGATGCAAACTGGTGGTTTTTTTCTTCTACTTTTGCTCTTATCTCTTTTGAGATATTACACAAAGAGAGGACAACTTGTGTTGCTCCTTTAATGACATGAAGATTACCCTTGTCACCTCTGTAAATACCCTCAGTTCTTTTTCTAACAGGATCAAAAGGAATATAGCTTAGAAGCTCATTATCATTCACTTTCGCATTTAAATCATGCTCTTTTACATAATCAAATATGGGAACTTCAATAGGATCTGCATTCTCTTTTTTACTCGCTAGGGCTGCATAGGAGTACAAATCATCTGCACCAAAACCACTGATAGTAAAAGGTTCACTGAGTGTCATAATGTTTTTTGTTAATGTTCCTGTTTTATCGGAACACAATATATCCATCCCTGCTAACTCTTCTATAGCGGCAAGGCGAGAGACTATGGCCTCTTTTTTTGCTAAAACCCTCGCACCAACTGCCATAGTTACTGTTAAAACTGCAGGCATAGCAACAGGAATAGCTGAAATTGTCAGTACAAGAGAGAAGATAAGAAGCTCACTTATACTCTCCCCACGATAATACCCAACACTCAAAATCACAATAATCATAACAGCAGTAATAGCGATAAGAAAATTCCCAACATTCATAACCATTTTTTGAAAATGACTTTTTTGTTCATGGGAAGCTTTTGCAACAAGACCTACTGTTTTACCAAAGTAAGTATTTTCTCCTGTAGCAGTCACACGAGCAGGCATTTCACCTTGTTTAATGATGGCATTTGCATAAATAGCATCACCACCTTTTTTCGTTACAGGAAGTGACTCTCCTGTAAGAGTAGATTGATCCACTGTTAAAAAATCTTCACCAGCGAGTAACTCTACATCAGCAGGAACAATATCACCAATCTTTAACATCACAATATCATCAGGTACAACAAATTTCGCTTCTATGCTTTGCCATGCACCATCACGAAAGACAAGTGAAAAGTGTGCAAGTTTCTCTTTTAAAACGGCAATGGCACTTAGAGCCTTAGACTCTTGATAAAAATCCACAAAAGCATTTACAAAGAGTAAAATCAAGATAATAGTTAAATCTTCATATCGACAAGCATAATAAGACAGAGCCGCAGCTGCCTCAATCATCCATGGTATTGGTCCCCAAAAACGACGAAAAAGTCGCAAAGCCCAGCTATCTTCTTCAGCTTTAAGCTCATTGAATCCATATTTATTGAGTCGCTCTTGTGCCTGGGCTGTGCTTAAACCTTTGAGATCTAAATCATTCATAATTTATCCTTTCATTATTGTCACATCTTTAATACTTAAATTTTGGTCCTACTTCATCTTTTTCTAAACGCTTATCCATAAAAGGAGCGATATACCCTGTACCTTTTCTAAACTTATTGTAAATAATACTAAAAAGTCCAACACTGAGAATAATTATACTACTAATCATCAAAGAATCTGGTACATGGATAGCATTATAAGTTACAAGGACAATGGCAGCTCCAAAACATAAAAGTGTCCCAAATGCTGAAATGAAACGATTTCCACCTGTCTCTTTATGGAGTTTAAAATTGGCTAAGTTGACCAGTGCAAAGACAATTAAAAAGCCAAGGCTCCCTGCTACTGAGATATTATTTATATTAAAAAGAGTTGCAAAAATAATGCCTAAAAGACCAATAATAATCATACCTTCAAAACCATACTCAATTTTTGTTTCAAAAAAATCTGGAATTTCGCCATGCTTGGCAACTAAATAAGCTGTTCGACCTGCACCATATATAGTTGCATTAATGGCTGATGCAGTTGAGAGAAGTGCAGCAATCCCTATAATAACAAACCCAGCATGACCAAAGAATGGTTCAGCAGCTACCGCTAATACATAATCTTTTGCTCCCTCGGCTTGTTCAAAACTAAGGTTACCAACTGCGACTATAGCAATCAGAACATATAAAAATATTACAAAAATCACTGCAGAATAGTAAGCAAGAGGAAGATTTTTTTCTGGATTTTTAATATCTCTTGCGGTATTTGCAATAAGTTCAAACCCCTCATAAGCTAAAAATATCATGAGCCCTCCAGTAAGAACTGAAGGAATTGGCATCCACTCTGTTGTTGCCATATGAGTCCAATCAACACTCAGATAACCAACAGCAACAAATATAATTAAAATAACTAACTTTACAAATACCATAACATCCTCAGCCTTTCCTGTTAAAAAAGCACCAAAAAGATTGATAACTGTAAATAAGAGTATGACAAATGCCGCTAATGCCTTATGAATCCATGCTACATCAATGCCCGTAATTAAGGCCGAACCATAACTACCAAAAGCATAAGCATACAGAGCCAGCATAATAATATAGCTCATAAGCATCATACTATTTACTAAGGATGAAAAAAGTCCATTGCCAAAAGCCTGGACGATAAACTCTATCGTACCACCCTGACTAGGATAACGAAGGGACAATTTTACATAAGAGTAGACGGTTACAAGTGCAATAAAACCTGCAAGTCCAAAGGCGATAGGTGCAGCACCTTTAGAGAGTTCAATAGTAAGGCCAAGAACAGCGAAGATGCCTCCACCAACCATACCTCCAACACCGATGCTAAAGGCTTCTATAAATCCTATTTGTTTATTTTTCACAATTTAAAATTTCGGTGTTTTTGATTTTTTCTAATTTTTGAGACACATCATTAAGTTCGTCCATTGCTGCATCATATTTTTGTTGTACTTTTTGTTTTTCTACTTCGACTTTATTGATTTGATACTCGATTTCTTCCATAGGAATAGAACATTTTTTTGCCATATCAGCTTCTTTTTCTAACATCCAATCTACAATATTTTTTACCAAATTCATTATATTTAGCCCTTATATTATTTGATTCCTAACTCTGAAAATATATCTTCAAAAAAAACACTGATTTCTAAAAGTTTTTCTTGAAGTACTCCAAAAGCTTTATCTTCTAAAACCCACTCTTCAATTCTTTTCATACTCTCACTTTTTTGTGATTCATCTAAACTTGTAGATGTTGCAATATGATCTTTTATACGCTCTAAATGTGCATGATTTTTATGTGAACTCATTTTTATCCTTTAATATATAGTTTAATAATAATCGTAACGACCACTCGCTACTTCTTCTCGCAAGGCATC
>CBETOJ010000102.1:0-5944 GCA_965537725.1 uncultured Campylobacterales bacterium
ATAAAGAAAAATTAATATAATATCATATACAATATGACTATGAAAATAGTAATAGATACAAATATACTTTTAGCAGCTTTTTTATCTAGTAATGGGGTATCAAACAGATTGTTAGTTTGGCTATTTCAAACTAGCAAGAAAATAAGTGTCGTATCTAATCCTTTAGTTACTGAATATTTAGATGTACTCATAAGAGATAGAAATTTACAAAAATATCCAGAAATATCTAAAAATGATATTGTAAGTTTTATTGATGATTTGTGTTTGATATCTTATCATCAAAAAATTAACTTTTTATGGAGACCTTTTTTAAAAGATTATAAAGATGATATGGTTTTAGAAACAGCTTTTAATGCAAAAGCTGATTATATTATCACTTATAATCACAAAGATTTTAAGGGTATTGATAAAGTATTCAATATAAAAGTAATAACTCCTAAAGAGTTTTTACAAATAGTAGGAGAAATTCAATGAACTATGCATTAAGATTACCAGATTATTATAAAAGTGATATAGAAGCATTAAAAGGAGATGTTTCTATTAATCAATTTATAGTAAATGCTGTTGCAGAAAAAATAGCAACTTTAAAAACAGTAGATGAACTTGAAGAAAGAGCAAAAAGAGGATCACGTGAACATGCACTAAAAGTTCTTTCTAAAGTACCAGATGTTGAGCCACCTGAATATGATAGGTTATAGATTCAAAACTAGAAATTTATTTATTGCACTTGGGCTAAACGCTCAGGAGTTCCTATATCACTCCAAATTCCATTATAAACCTCATAGCTAAGCTTATTCTTTACAGCTAGCCCTTTTAAAATAGGTCCTAATGGGAATCTCTCTAGTGGTATATGTTCAAAAATAGTTTTACTATAATATCCTATTCCACTAAAGGTATAAGTTGAGTCTTGATATTTAAAATCCCCATTTGGATTATGTTCTGGATTTGGTACCAAAATAAGATGAGCTGGTTTTGTGAGTTTAAAATCTATATCAAAATCATAGTCACACCAAATATCACCATTGAGCACTAAAAAAGTTTCACTTAAAAGTGGTAAAGATTTTATTATTGCACCAGCAGTTTCAAGTGGTCCACTGAGTCTCTCATCACTATAAATAATCTCAATGTCCCATTTTGAGCCATCACCTAAAGATTCAATGATTTGATCCCCTAAATATGAAATATTGATAACAATTGTTTTAAATCCTTGGCTTACTAGCTTTTCAATATGCCATACAATTAAAGGTTTCCCTTTTACTTTTAAAAGAGGTTTTGGCGTCGTATCTGTAAGCGGACGCATCCTTTTTCCATAGCCTGCTGCTAAGATCATTGCTGTCATTTTAATTTCACCTTTGATAATAATTGATGTAACTCTTTAAGTTCAGGGTATTTTTGAGCCACATCTAGTACATATTTTAAGGTAAGTGGTAAATCTTTTAAATACCCATCTTTGCTATCACGTAGATACAATCTAGCAAAGATACCAAGCACTTTTAGATGACGCTGTAAGCCCATAAAATCAAACCATTCTAAAAACTCTTCGTCACTTACAGTTAATCCCTTTTGCTCTTTAAAATAAAGTGCTAATTTTTCTCTTATCTTAGGATCAATCTCAATATAAAGGTCTTTTAATAAAGATACCAAATCATACACAATAGAGCCATTCATCGCATCTTGATAATCTATTATTCCAAGTGGTTCACAATACATAATATTTCGTGAGTGAAAATCACGATGGACAAATACCCCTTGTGGATGGGAGAGTACTTTTTTAGCAATGAGATCCAAAGTATTTTCAATCATACTTTGCTCCTCTTGTGTTAAGTTTTTCTCCAAATACTTTTTTAAAAACCACTCACTCATTAAGTGCATCTCTTTTTTTAAAAAGCTATCATCATAAAGGGGTAACTCTTTAGCCTCAATATGTTGCATAGTGATAATCTCATCTATACATTTTTTATAAAGAGTATCCATATTCTCTTTATAAAGAGTATCTAGTAAATTACTTGAGCCTAAATCTTCTAAGATTAAAAACCCTTGTTTTTTATCTTGGTGAAAAATTTTAGGTGCATGGGAATCGACACTCTGCATTAGATTGGTGACTTTTATAAAAGGATCTAAGGAGCTTTTTTCTAAAGAGGAGTCCATAAGGATTAGAGTTGTGTTTTCATGGATAAGCCTAAAATATCTTCTAAAACTCGCATCACTTGAAGCCACTTCAATTTTAAAATCTTCATAAGGGGTACCTTCTAAAAATCTTTTAACTTTTTGCATATATTGCTCCTAAAATTGTAGGTCTACTTGCCCCTGTGATTTTTTGTAGATCTATTGGTTCATTGTTGATTCTTTTGTACGCTAACCATGCAAAAGCTATCGCTTCTAAAAAAGTGCTGTTAATCCCTAGATCATCACTCTTTAAAACCTGTATCCCATCTACCTTTTGGACAAGTTTTTCCATTAAATAGCCATTATGTGCGCCACCGCCACACACAATCAATCGTGTGATAGGTTGATTTTCCAAAGCTTGTTGTATAGGTATAATAGTAAATTCAAGTAGAGTTGCTTGCACATCAACCGCTGATAGAGTTGGAAACTGTTTGAGTTTATTCTCTAGCCAACTAGCATTAAAATACTCTCGTCCTGTACTTTTAGGTGGTAGTTTTTGAAAATAAGGATCACTTAGTAGAACTTCTAAAAGTTCCTTATTTACTTTTCCCTCACGTGCCCATGAACCATCTTTATCAAAAGAGATATTTTGATGTTTTCCTATCCAATAATCACAGAGTATATTAGCTACACCTACATCATAACCAATAAACTCATCACTTAAAATAGTAATATTTGCAATACCCCCAAGGTTTACTACCGCACTTTGATTATCATCACCATGGTTATTAAATAGGGCTTTGTGAAATGCAGGGGTTAAAGGTGCTCCTTCTCCACCATTTGCAATATCGCCACTTCTAAAATCATTGACTAGATCTATTTGTGTATTTTTAGCCACAAGTGAGCCATCCCCTAATTGCATAGAAAAAGGATACGGTGTATTTGGAGAGTGCCAGATAGTTTGACCATGTAAACCTATTGCTTTTACACTTTGCAAATCAATATTAAATTCATCTAAAAACTGATTTATAGCATTAGAGTACATAAGTCCTAATTTATGATTTAATGTACCTATAAATTCTAAGGTTACAGGGTTTGAAATAGCATTTAAAACATCTTGTTTTATTTCGCTCTCATAGCTGTACTCTTTAGCGTGCAGAGTTTTGATCTCATTATCACTAATAGAGCATAAAGCTATATCGATACCATCTAAACTCGTACCGCTCATAACCCCAATATATAAATTATCTTTTTCCAAGTTGCATCACTCCAAATGAAAGTGCAGTACCTATCACTAACTGCCACGCAAAACCAACATTGAATCCAAAAGTATACCCTTGCATCGATAATACACTAACAAATCCAACCCCAAGTGCATAGGGGATCATCTTAGCATTTCCACGACGGGTAAATAGGGCACTTCCAAAGACACCTAAAAGTCCACTATACGCATATGCCATCACCCCAAGTGCAAAACTAATCAGTGGAATCTCACTATTGATATGTACTACAAAACTAAGAATTGCCATAAGAGCTAAGGCAACTGCAAATATCAGTACCATAGCCCTTGCAACTTTTACAAAATGACTCTCATCAACCTTTGCACCACTTTGGTTTTTATAGGGTCTATATACATCTTCTATCGCTACACTGCTCATTGCTCCTAGAACAGAGTTGGTACTACTAAGTGCTGCTGCAATTGCTCCAATGGTTACAAATCCTTTTAGTCCATTTGGCATCTCATTTAAGATGTAATACATAAAGATAGTTACACTCTCACCTGCAAACTTTTGGCTGATTGTGTGCTCTTGGTAGTATAAAAATAGTAGTAGCCCTATACTTAAAAAAAGGATTGAAATAGGGATACTAAGTAGTGTAGCACCATACAAAGACCATCCCGCTTGCTGTTTGTTTTTACAAGAGAGGACTCTTTGGGCTAAATCTTGATCAAGTCCAAAAGCAGCTATATTTAAAAGCATATATCCAGTAAAGAGTGCAAAAATATTAAATTTTCCCTCATTAGTAAAGCTAAGTTCAAAATCTATATATTTTAGTTTTTCTGCAACGCTAAGTGTTTGAAAAATGTGTGAAAAGTCCATAGAGAGTGACATATATAGATAGACTACAACTGCAAGTCCAGCTCCAAGATACACAATAATCTGTAAAATATCACTAATAATAACTGATTTTATCCCACCAAAATAGGTAAATATCAAAGCCCCAATTACAAGTAAAATAACAGAAAAAACAACATGAGCTAAGCTTATATCATAAAACAGTATCATACTAAGAGCAAGTGCTGCCATATAAAGTCTTGCGCCACTTGCAAAAAGTCGTCCAATTAAAAACATAACTCCCACATCACGTCTCGCATTGCCACCATATCTCTCTTGTAAAAGCTCATATACACTCACTGCATTCATAGCATAAAGTTTAGGGATCAATACTTTTACTACAATATAAATAGCAAGTAATGAGGTAACTGAGTACCCAAGAAGTGTAAGATCAAATCGATAAGAAAACTCAGGAGCTCCTAAAAAGGTAGCAGCAGATTGTGCAGTTGCAAGAAGTGAAAGTGCAACAGTCCATGCCATCATACTGTTTTTTGCAGTAAAAAACTCTCTTGCTGTACTTACATTTTTATTGGAAAGATATATGGCAAGTCCAAGTAAAACTGCCAAATACCCAATAAAAATACTCCAATCTAAGAGTGAAAAGCCAGCTTGCATCTAAACTTTTATCCTAGATAGTAGTTTGTCAATTCTTCTATTTGCTTCTTCTATTCTTTTTATTGATATTTTGCCACTTTTAACTAAACTCATCATCATATCAATAGTCTCATCTGTATCATCATCTCCTAATTGATTACAATACATAATCATATCTGCACCTGAGTTTATAGCGAGTTCGATTGCTTCTTCTTTTTTATAGTGCTCTTTGATTGCCAACATCTGTAGATCATCTGTAACTAAAACGCCATCATAGCCTAGATGAACTCTAAGAAGTGTCGTGTTTGTAGCATAGGATAGGGTAGATGGATATTTTTCATCTATTTGACTATTAAATACATGGGCACTCATGATCATATTGGTTTTATGAAGTAAGTGTTTATATGGGAAAAGCTCTTTTCCCTCCCAACTCTTTGAAATATCCACAAACCCCTCATGAGAATCCTCTTTGGCACTCCCATGTCCAGGAAAATGTTTTAGTGCACTTATTATGTGGTGTTGTGTAAGAGCATCCATAAATATCTCAGCATATTTCACTACAGTTTGAGGATCATCGCAGTATGCTCTATCGAGTCCATAAATAATTGTCGAATCTTTATTGATCCCAAGATCAACCAAAGGAGCAAAGTCACAGTTTATCCCAAGAGTAGATAACTGACTAGCCAAAATATCATATGCATTTTTGGCTTCATCAGTTGAGAGTGAAGCAATTGCTTTAGCACTAGGAGATTCTCGAAACCCTTTTTCCTCTTTGAGACGTGCGACTTTTCCACCCTCTTGATCTATACAGATCATGAATGGATTGTTACTAATATTTTGTAGTGATTGTGTGAGTTCTTTAAGTTGTTCAGGATTAGAGATGTTTTTACTTTTTGTTGTATCATCAATATAGCGATCAAAAAGTATCACTCCACCTAAACCATTTTGTATCTGTGTTTTAAGCGTATTGTTATTAAGAATATCCTGCCCATCAAAACCAATGATTAGCATTTTGTGTAATAGTTGTTTTAAGTTTTTCATAGTAATTGCAAGTATAGCAAAGAAAACTATAGTAGTGTATAAAAAAGTTTAGATCAAAAAAATTAAAAAAAGGCGAAGTGTCTTTTTTA
>CBETOJ010000103.1:0-5890 GCA_965537725.1 uncultured Campylobacterales bacterium
TAAACACGGTATAACTAATTCGTTCCGTAAAAATATTACATAAAAAGAGAATTTATATGGGTCAAACAATTACAGAAAAAATATTTAGTGAACACGTTGGACATGATGTATACGCGGGAGAGATCGTACGAAGTCCAATCGATATGGTTATTGGAAATGATATCACAACTCCAATTTCAATTAAAGCATTTGAAGAAAGTGGAGCAACAAAACTTGCAAATCCAGATGGATTTAGTATCGTTCTTGATCACTTTATCCCTGCAAAAGATATCGCAAGTGCAAACCAAGCAAAGATCAGTAGAGATTTTGCTACAAAGCATGATCTAAAATATTTCTTTGATGAAAAAGATATGGGGATCGAACATGCTCTTTTACCTGAAAAAGGTTTAGTAGTTCCAGGTGATGTTATCATTGGAGCTGATTCACATACATGTACCCATGGAGCAATAGGCGCTTTTAGTACAGGTATGGGAAGTACAGATCTTGCTTTTGCTATGGTAACTGGTGGAAACTGGTTTAAAGTACCTGAATCGATTAAAGTGGTATTTAGCGGAAAACCAAAAGAGTTTGTAACAGGAAAAGATCTTATCTTAGAGATCATTAGACTCATCGGTGTGGACGGGGCATTATATAGAACTTTAGAATTCACTGGTGATACAATCCAATATTTGAGTATGGATGATAGATTTGCACTTTGTAATATGGCTATTGAAGCCGGAGCAAAATCTGGAATCGTAGCATATGATGAGATCACTGAAGAATTTTTAGAGCAAAGAAAAGAGACAAATGGAGCTTTAAGAAGTGAGCCTAAAATCCATTACTCTGATGAGGATGCAACATATTCACAAGTATTAGAGATAGATGTAGCTAGTTTAGAACCAGTGATCGCTTATCCATTTTTACCAGAAAATGGACATACTATGAGTGAAGCAGTTGCTGATAATATTAAAGTAGACCAAGTATTTATTGGAAGCTGTACCAATGGAAGATTAAGTGACCTAGAAGCTGCTTCAAAATTACTTGATGGAAAAAAAGTGGCGCGTCATGTGAGAATGATCGTAACACCTGGAACTCAAAAGATATTAAGAGAAGCTACAAAACTTGGATATATTGATACACTTGTTGATGCAGGTGCTGTAGTATCAAATCCAACATGTGGAGCATGCCTTGGTGGATATATGGGAATACTTGGCGATGGTGAAGTTTGTATCTCCACAACTAATAGAAACTTCGTAGGAAGAATGGGAAGCCGTGATTCTAAAGTATACCTAAGTAACTCTGCTGTTGCAGCTGCAAGTGCAATCAGTGGATATATCACAGATCCTAATAGTATAAAATAATCTTATTAAACCTTACTTTTTTAGTAAGGTTCTTTTCAACATTACAATAGGCTTAAAGATACAATATAATTATAGCTTATAAGTAACATTAATATTATTCACAAAAATTTAAGTTGACTATTATTTTGTTTGTGATAACCTTTTCCCTAGCATTTAAATTTTATCACAAAGGAAATATTTATGATTGAAAATAGAGACGTTCAAAAAGACTTAGAGCAATTAGACGCTATTTTAAAAGACAAAGGTATCTCAAGAAGAGATGCAATGAAAATGATGGGAGTTTCAAGTTTAGCAGCATTAGCTGTTGCAGCTCCAGACGCTGAAGCAGCAACTGTTGCAAAAGCTAGTGATGCAAAAGGAAAAATAGTGATCATTGGTGGTGGTCTTTCTGGTATGTCTACAGCAGCTAGATTAACAAATAATCTTTCTAACCCTGATATTACTGTAATTGAGCCAAATACACTTTCTACAAGCTACCAACCTGGTCAAACATTAGTAGGTGGTGGAATTTGGGAAAAAAATGAAATCATTTACAATAGAGATGACTATGTACCTGCAGGAACAAAACTTGTTGCAGAAAAAGTTGTTGAAGTTGATGCTCCAAATAATACTGTTACTACAGATAAAGGGACAAAAGTCAAATACGATTACTTAATCGTTGCAGCAGGTCTTAAACTTGACTATGGAAGGATCAAAGGTTTAGAAGAAGCTGGAGAAGCATATGCACAAGGTGACAATACTAAACTTGTAAATGTTCTTAAATCCGTAGGAGCGTCTTCTATCTATACTGCTGATGGTGCAGAAGCTACTTGGGCAGATATGCAAAAGTTTGTTGCTGATGCAAAATCTGGGAAAAAAGTAAAAGGTGTATTTACACACCCTAACACACCAATTAAATGTGGTGGTGCTCCAAAGAAAATCATGTATCTTACAAACTCTAGACTAGAAGAAGCAGGAGCGAGAGCAAACGCTGATTTACATTTCTATCCAAATGGTGGAGCAATGTTTGGTATCAAAGATTATCACACTGCAATCGTTAAACAATTTGAAGCAAGAGATATGAAATGGTCTTATAAACACAACTTAACTGAAGTATCTAACGGTATGGCAGTATTTGATAAGCACTGGAAGGAAAAAGGTGCATTTGATGAAGATCTAGGTGAATATGATATGGTTACAAAACATGAAAGAGTTGAAGTACCATTTGATTTCTTACATATTACTCCTCCAATGAAAGCTCCAGATGAGATTGGTAAATCTTCAGTTGGTTCTGGAAAAGGATTTATCCCTGTAACTAAAGAGACTTTACAACACGTTAAATTCCCTAATGTATTTGCATTAGGTGATATCGCTGCTGTTCCAATGGGGAAAACTGGTGGATCTGCTAGAAAACAATATGCAGTATTAACTAATAACGTTATCTCTATGATGGAAAGTGGTTCTATCCCAGCATCTAACAAAAAATATGATGGTTATACTGTTTGTCCACTTATTACAAGCATCGGTACAGTTATGCTTGCTGAGTTTAACTGGGCTTCTAAAAAAACAGGATCTGGGAAAAATGCTGCACTTGTATCATTCTTAGACCCAACTCAAGAAAGATATATCTGGTGGCTATTAAAAATTTACTTACTAAAACCAATGACTCAATATGGTATGTTAGCAGGAAAAGCGTAATCTTTTCTTTACAACTATTTAGTTATTTAAAGGCTTCTCTAAAAGAGAAGCCTTTTTTTATTTTAGCTTTTTTTTGATACTATAACGGATAAACATAAAGGAATAGACTATAGTATGAAAAAAGAACTTTTAATTTTTGTTGGATTATTTTTATTTTTGGCTATTGGAATGCATTTTAAACAATGGACCTCTCACCCTATTGAACATTTGATGAGCTTACCTCATGGAGGGGCTTTTGGAATCCCTGGGATCATCCATCCATTTGTATTTACAATACTTGTTTATCTTATTATTAGATTGCCTTTTTTAATTAAAAAGCTTTTAACAAAAGATAAGATGAAAATTGATTGTGATTAACACTCCACAATCAATTTCTTGACCCTCTCTACTTCATTTTGTAAGTTTTTTAGATCTTTAGAATTATCTATAATAAAACTTCCAAGTAGTTTTTTCTGCTCAATATCCATCTGATTCTCTATTTTTACAATCGCTTCATCATAAGAACACTTATCCCGATCAATTAACCTTTGGACTTGGATATCTTTTGGAGTATAAACCACAATTGATCTTTTTATATCGTAGTTTCCTTTTTCAAAAAAAAGTGGTATATCGATAAGGTATGGCTTATTTTGAAGCTCAAATACCTTTGCTTTTTCTATGATCTTTTGTTTGATAAGTGGATGAACAAAAGCTTCAAGCTTCTCTTTTTGCTCCTTATTATTAAAAATAAGGCTCCCAAGTTTTTTTCGATCTACCCTATTATCTTTAATATACTCTTGCCCAAATAAAGAAGCGATAGAGTCTACCTCTTCATCCAAAACTTCATGAGCTACTTTATCCGCATCGATTATTAAAAACCCATGAAGCATAAAAAGAGATGCTACAGTACTTTTGCCTGTAGCTATCCCTCCTGTTAAAACAATAGCATTTTTAAAAGGATTATCGTTTGGCAATACCAGTTATCGCTTTTGTGATATATGTAGGGTGAATAAAGCTTGCATTTTGAAGCTCTGTATTGTAATAATTACACTCAGTTAATAGATCAGATACCTGAAGTACGATCTCCGCTTGTGGATGATATTTTTTAGAAGCAAAGATCAAAGTATTGTGTCCAAAACTATATGGCATACAGATCCAAAAGTTTTTTCCAACTATCTCAAGCTCTTTTTTAGATACCTCTATATCTTTATAGATAAACGTTGCTTTTGTACAAAATATCCCTTTATTAGGCTCTAAGATTCTTTCGATATTTGCCATCTCTAATTCACTTGGAGCCTCTAAGTTATAAAGAATAATATCAAATACACCCTCTAAGTTTACATTGTCACTGTAAGTAACATCTTTACACTCATGTTTAGAAAGTTCGCTTTTAAAATCCTCACTCACTTCACCAACAACTAAAACTTTTTTAATATCTTTATGTGAACACATAGGAACGTGTACCATCATCTCATCATATGCAAAGTTCTTATTTTCGCAGTTTGCCATATATATTTCTCCAATATTTAAACTAAACTATAAAAGAGCCATTTTAGCCCTTTAATTAAATTTTAGGTATAATACCCAAAATTTTTTAAACTCAAATTACTTAACTTAACTGAAGGAAATTGCTTATGAATATTTATGACAAGATTAGAAGTTTTTGTAGATCATTTAGAATCGCACTTGGTGTTATCGTTCTTCTTATAGGATTTTTACTAGGAGATGGTAGCTTAAACCTTGGATGGTGGTATCTTGGACTTCTTCCATTGATCGCAGGACTTGTTGATTTTTGTCCAACGTGTATCATCTCAAAAAAATGTACTCCTAAGAATCAAGCATAATGGCAACAATCTCATATAAAGACGCAGGCGTAGATATAGACGCTGGAAATAGCTTCGTAGAGAACATCAAACCTCATGTAAAATCTACTATGATCCCAGGAGTTCTAGGTGGAATAGGATCTTTTGCAGGAGCATTTGAGCTTCCAACTGGATATAAAGAGCCTGTGATCTTAGCAGGAACTGATGGTGTGGGAACAAAACTTAAACTAGCAATCGATTCTAAAAAGTTTGATACTGTAGGGATCGATCTAGTAGCTATGTGTTCAAATGATCTTATCTGTAACTTTGGAGAGCCTTTATTTTTCCTAGATTACTACGCAACAGCAAAACTTGAAGTAGCTGAAGCTAGTGATGTAGTAAAAGGGATCGCTGAAGGGTGTAAAAGAAGTGAATGTGCTCTAATTGGTGGTGAAACTGCTGAGATGCCAGGGATGTACAAAGAGGGTGACTTTGATCTTGCAGGATTTTGCGTAGGGATCGCTGAAAAATCTGAGCTTAACCGTGTGGAAAAAGTAAAAGCAGGCGATGTACTTATCGCACTTCCAAGTTCAGGTGTACACTCAAATGGATTCTCACTCGTTAGAAAACTTCTTTTAGAAAAACTTGGGATGAAATTTGAAGATGACTTCAATGGAAAACCTTTAATAGATACTTTACTAGAGCCTACAAGAATCTACGTAAAAGAGTTTAAAGCAAATAAAGACAAGATAAACGCACTTGCTCATATCACTGGTGGTGGTATCGTAGAAAACCTTCCAAGAGTTCTTCCTGATAATTTAAAAGCTGTCGTACAAAAAGATAAAATTCAAGTATTACCTATATTTGAACTAATGAGTCAGCATGTAGAAGAGTCTGAGATGTTTAGAGCATTTAATATGGGTGTAGGGATGATTTTTGTGGTTGATCCTGCTAATGTGGATGATGTTTTAGCTAATACTAATGGATATGTTATTGGTGCTCTTGAAGAGGGTGAGAAAGGGTGTGATATAGTATAAAACCTATTTTGGTTTTTTACTATATATATTTATAATACTAAGAATTATTATTAAA
>CBETOJ010000104.1:0-5880 GCA_965537725.1 uncultured Campylobacterales bacterium
TAAAAACTTCTCTTTACAGTCTTTTCCAATCTCTTTAAGTAAAAGATATAACTCTTCAATTTTTACAACTTTAGACTCTATCTTATGCAACATCTAATGACCTTTTTAACTCAAAATAATCCAAGATCTCATGCCTCTTATAGATTTCATATATCTCTCTTCTATCCTCAATACTTTCTTTAATCACTATCCCTTGATCTAAAATATCTTTTACTAAATAGAAATTTTTTGCATTATTTAAAGTAATCACATCTATCTCTTTATTGAGTTTGATCTCTAATTGATGGTGTACATGAAGATACGTATCTAATAAACTTTGACCATCTTTTACAAAGATTGCAATATCTATATCACTATTTTGAGTATTAGTATTTGTAGCATATGAGCCAAAGAGATACGCAAACTCTATCTCTTTTATATTTTTAACAATATCTTTGATCTGTACTATTATATTATTCTCTTTGTTCATAACTCTATACTTTTATAGTTGCTTAAATCTATACCCCTCACTTGATAAATGTTGTCTGATCTCCTCTTGGTGCTCTTCCCCTTTAGTTTCAAGTGAAATAGTTACATTTGCATCTCCAAAATCAAGTGCTACCGAATCTCTATCATAATCAATTTGTACGATATTTGCACTAAGTTCTTCAAAGATTTTCGTAAGGTTTTTTAAGCTTCCAGGTTTATCTATAAGAGTAACGATAAGGTTCATCTTTCTTGAAGATTTTACCAAACCTTTTTCAATGATCTGAGCTAGCATCGTAACATCAATATTACCACCACTAAGAGGTAATACCACATTTTTCCCTTTTACCTCGATCTTGTTGTGCATAAGTGCTGCAGCTCCAACAGCTCCTGCACCTTCAACCACAAGCTTATGTTGCTCCAATAAAAACAAAATAGCCGAAGCGATCTCAGTATCTTCCACTTCAATAATATCATCTACTACTGATAAAATATGTTCCAACATATTTGGCATCGTATCTCGAACAGCAATACCATCTGCAATCGTTTTTACCGATTCTGTATTAACAGGCTTTTTTTGCTCAAATGATAGCTTTCTAGAGTTTGCTCCGCTAGCAACTACTCCAATAATCTGAATCTCAGGCTTTAACTGCTTAATAGCACTTGCCATCCCAGAGATCAATCCTCCACCACCAAGTGGAACTAAGATCATATCGATATCTTCAAGCTCATCGATCAATTCAAGGGCAATAGTCCCCTGCCCTGCGATTACATCTTCATCGGCAAATGGGTGTACGAAAGTTGCATTATTTTCTTTGGCATAGTTTGTTGCATATGCATACGCTTCATCATAATTTGCCCCATGAAGTACTACCTCAGCTCCATATCTTTTTACACCACTTACTTTAAGCAGTGGTGTGGCTTCAGGCATTACAATCGTAGCTTTTAGTCCAAAATGCTTGGCACTATATGCTACCCCTTGGGCATGGTTTCCTGCACTTGCAGCAACCACCCCTTTAGCTCTTTCTTCATCACTTAATTTAGCTATTTTATTAAAAGCCCCTCGAAGTTTAAAGCTTCCTGTCAACTGTAAATTTTCTTTTTTTACATATACACTTCCACCGCTTTTTTCACTTAAAATTGGTGCATAGGCTACGGGAGTTTTTCGAGTGATCCCTTTTAATCTTTCTTTTGCTTTTACTATCTCTTTTAATTCTATCATAAGGGGGATTATATAGAAAAGTTGTTTAATAGCCACTTTTAGATACAATCGCGAAAAATTATAGAAAACAAGGGAACTATTTTGTTAGGTTTTAAAGAACATTTAATAGGAAAACATGGAGCAAAAAGTGATATCCTCTCTGGGCTAGTTGTAGCAGTAGCACTAGTACCTGAAGCGATCGCTTTTAGTTTTATTGCTCAAGTAAGTCCGATAGTTGGGCTTTATGCTGCATTTATCTTAGGACTTATCACTGCGATTATGGGTGGACGACCTGGGATGATCAGTGGGGCAACTGGAGCAGTTGCCATCGTACTTGTGGGTGTTAGTATCAGTGCACGAGGGATCTTAGAGTCTCAGGGGCTTCACGGAGATGAACTTTCTTGGGGAATTATTCAGTATATTACCTTAACAGCTATTGTTGCGGGAATGATACAAATTGCTATTGGGGTATTTAAGATGGGGAAATTTATCCGTCTTGTTCCACAGCCTGCACTGCATGGATTTGTAAATGGTCTAGCTGTAGTAATTGCAACAAGTCAGTTTAAATTTTTAGATGGTGCTGGGGTATTGATGTATGCTATTATCATAGGAACTATGGCTATTATGTATTTTTTACCAAAGTTTACTAGTGCCGTTCCAGGTGGACTTGTTGCAATCATCCTTTTTACTGCAGGTGTATATTTTACAGGGATGGAGACAAAGCTTGTGGGTGATCTTGCTGATCTATCACAATTTTCTGGAATGCTTCCAACTTTTTCTATCCCTAGTGTTATCTTAGATTTTGATGCTTTAGTTTTAATCCTTCCATATGCTGTGATCGTGGCTCTTGTTGGGGTGATTGAATCACTTTTAACACTTTCAGTTTTAGATGAAATTAGTGGAAGTAGAGGAAGTGCGAACCAAGAGTGTATCGCTCAAGGGACTGGAAATATCACGTGTGGACTTTTTGGTGCGATGCCTGGGTGTGCGATGATCGGTCAATCTATTATCAACTATACAAGTGGTGGATGGGGAAGACTCTCAGGTATTGTTGCATCTTTAGGTCTTATTACCCTTGTAGCTACTTTAACTGATCTTTTAAATGTTATCCCTGTGGCTATTTTAGTGGGGATCATGTGGATGGTTTCTATAGGGACATTTGAGTGGAGTTCTTTTGCGAGAATTACTAAGATGCCAAGAAGTGATGCCTTTGTATTAGTGACGGTTACAGGGATCACTATTGTAGCTGATCTTGCTATCGCTGTCATTAGTGGGGTTATCATCTCAGCTTTAGTTTTTGCTTGGAAACATGCAAAAGTATTCTCTCGAACAAGAATGGAAGATGATGGGACAAAAGTTTATGACTTTGACGGACCACTTTTTTTTGGAAGTGTCACTTCATTTAATGAACAGTTTGATCTTGAGCATGATCCCAAAGAGGTTGTACTAGATTTTAAAAATGCAAGAGTTATGGATATCAGTGGAGTAGAAGCGATTGATGCAATTACAAAAAAATACTCTGATGCTGGAAAAACTATCAAGATACGACACTTAAGTAATGAGTGTAAGTCTATTATGAAAAATGCGGGACAGTTTTGTACCTATGAAGAGGATGATCCAAAATATAAAGTGGCATTTAACTATTAAACTTTTCAAGCCTTAAAAAAAGCTTCATTAAAAAATGAAGCTTTTTTTATTGATCAAATATATTACTAATTAGTATTATATTTTCACTAGGAGTGGAGAGGTTCAATATATGAGTGCTGGAACTGGCGTAGAGCACAGTGAACATAATCTTCATGAAAGTGAGGATCTAAGACTTTTACAAATTTGGATACTTCCACCTAAAAAATCCCTTCCAGTTTTGTATGGGTAACATAAGTTTAAAGAAGATGAATCAAAAAATAAGTTTTTAAATATCGTCTCTTCCCAAAGTGGTGATGCAAAGATAAAGCTTTACCAAGATGTAAATATATATGTGACACAATTAGACCAAACAAGAAGTTTGGATTTTACACTTCATAGTGACAGGCAGATCTATTTTGTACAAATAGAAGGGATTTCTACTATCAATGGAGTAGAACTACAAGCACGAGATGCTATGGAGATCGTAGATGAGAATAAACTTGATATCAAAGCAAAAGAGAAAAGCCACTTTTTATTTATAGAGATGGCAAAAGGGTAAAGATGTTTAAAGAACTACAAGAGATTATAAAGCAAGCTGGTGAACTATTCAAAGATGGATACTATTCAAAAAAAGATATTACCCATAAAGGGACAAAAGATCTAGTCACCCAATATGATGTGGCTATTGAAAACTTTTTAATAGAGAAATTCTCAGCTGCATTTCCTGAATTTAATATCATAGCAGAGGAGTCTGATAATGAAAAAATAGAGTTTAACAACTCAATTATCATAGACCCAATTGATGGTACTACCAACTTTGTAAATAAAGTTCCCCATTGTGCAATCAGTGTGGGAGTATTTAAAGAAAAAAAACCTTATATAGGGATCGTTTATAATCCTATTTTAGATGAGATGTTTACAGCAGAAGTTGGCAAAGGGGCTTACTGTAATGGGGAAATGATTCAAGTAAGTGATGATGACAACTTTCAAACCTCATTGATCTCCACAGGTTTTCCCTACACTGGATCAGAAAATAAAAATGATCTTGATTTTATTATGGATAATCTTTACAAGGTACTTCCACTTTGTCAAGATGTAAGAAGACTAGGGAGTGCTTCAATAGACCTTTGTATGGTTGCAAGTGGAGTGTATGGTGGATATTTTGAGATCAATCTTAAAGCTTGGGATGTAGCTGCTGGGATGATTATATTAGATGAAGCTGGAGGAAAGACAAGTAACCATTTTGGTGAGCCTTTTGATATCTTTCATGATCGTTGCATCGTGGCAACCAACACAAAAATACATGAGACCTTAGTTTCATTGATACAATAAATATTTATATGCATGTATGGAAATCAAGCGATGACTAATATAGTTTTTAACTATTAAACTCTAAACTTCCATCTAAACTATCAAAAAGATGCTACTTCATGTATAGTATCACATCTTTTATTTATTGAATTAAAACCATCATTTTCTTGAAATGCTACAACTCCCATACTAAAAGTGATATTTAGATCTTGTAGCTTTCTTTTTCTTTTTAATTTTTCAAGTTTTTGTAATACTATTTCTTTTTCAATATTAGAGAGAATAATATAAAATACATCATAGTGTGAATAATATACTATTGCAGGTTTACCTATAGTTATCGTTATAAATTTAATAGTACTTTTTAAAAAACTTGTAACACTTCCATATTCTTCAATATGTGCTTGAATTTTATCATAATTATCTATTGTTAATTTTGTTAAGTAAAGTGGTGTGTTTTTACTCTCAGCTTTTTTCATTTCATTTTCTAAAAGCTCTTTGTAGGTAAATTGTTTATATTCATCAGAATTTATGTCAATAGCTGAACCATTATGTTCTCTTTTTTCAAAAACATGAGAAACACTTGGTTTATTAGATTGTAAATCTTCAATCTTTTTCTCTAATCCTGAAATCTTTTGATACGCTAAATCAAGTTTAGACCTTAAGTCTTTTATAAAGCTTTTGTCCCCTTCTTGTACTTTAGTTAGAGCCTCTTTAGTCTTTCTATGTTCTGATATGTTGTATAAAATTTTTTCTCTAGCTGTTTGAATAGTATATTCTACATTTTCTTTTAAGTTTTCATTATCTACTATTACGCTTTTTCCAATTGCATCATTTAGATTGATTGTTTTATGAAATGTTTTAAAAAGTTTTCTGTACTCTTCATATAGTTTTGTATACTCGATAACAGCACGACCATCTGCAGGATAAAGCTTTTTTAAATCAATTAAAACCTCTTGAGCATGTTATAGTATTTTTTCTTCTTTTGATTTTCGTGCCATATTTTTTATTTAACAATTAAATTGATTTTTATTTTATCAAAGTCTTCAAATAAATCTTCTCCAGCTTCCTTTGATGCACTATCTTCTTTGTCATACAGCCAATTAATACTAATTGTATGTTCTTCAGAATTTTCTTCAAGTATATCAATTAAATCAAATAAAACTTTTGAAGTACTAGAGTTAAAATAAGCTATATCTAAATTCAAGATTATCTCACTTTTTGATTTTGTTTCAAAATAGTTTTCTACCCAATCCAATATAGGTTCATAAAACTCAAAA
>CBETOJ010000105.1:0-5861 GCA_965537725.1 uncultured Campylobacterales bacterium
AAAATTTCCTATATATACTACCTTTTTGATACAAAATTTAAAATATTCCATTTTTATCACATTAAATAACATTTTTAATCTATAAACCTTTTATAATTTTGATAGAATTATAAAATAAATGAATACCTCAAAAGGAGGATAGTATGAAACAAATAGCAATAACAGGTGCAAGTGGTTTTGTAGGGACAAGTCTTACAAAACATTTTGAAGCACTTGGGTATGAAATAACAAAGATACAAAGATCACAATTAAAAGATATAGAGACACTTAGCCATATAGTTGGCTCATCCGATATTGTGATCAATCTAGCTGGAGCGAATATCATCAATAGATGGAGCGAAGAGTATAAAAAACTTCTTTATTCAAGTAGACCTTGATACCACTAGTTCACTTATCAAAGCATTTGAAAAAGCAGAAAAAAAACCTGAGCTTTTTATCTCAACTTCAGCAGTTGGTATCTATTCAAATGCACAAGAGCAAAGTGAAGATGAGTATGAATATGCAAATGACTTTTTAGCAAATCTTTGTCAAGACTGGGAAAATGAAGCTCTTAAAGCTGAAGATCTTGGTATTAGAACAGCTATATTTAGATTTGGGATAGTTTTAGGTGAAAATGGTGGAGCACTAAATAAGATGTTGACTCCATTTAAATTAGGTGTTGGAGGTACCATAGGGGATGGAAGTCAAGCTTTTTCTTTTATCCATATAGAGGATCTTTTAAAAGCTTATGAGTTTTTAATAGAAAATATCAATCTAAGAGGAGCTTTTAATCTTACAGCTCCAACTCCTACTACAAATTATGAGTTAACAAAAACCTTAGGAGATGTTTTACATCGCCCTACTCTTTTACCTGTGCCAGAATTTGTATTAAATCTGATCTTTGGAGAGGGTGCAAAGGTTTTAACTGATGGACAAAAAGTAGTTCCACAAAGACTCTTAGAATGTGGTTTCCAATTCAAACATAAAGATATCAAATCAGCTATAGAAGATATTGTAGGGTCATAAACTTACAGTATCTTTATACAAAAAGATCACTTTAGCTGATAAACTACCATAAAATAAAGGAGTCAAATGAAAACAGTATTGACAATAGCTGGAAGTGATAGTAGTGGTGGGGCAGGTATACAAGCTGATCTAAAAAGCTTTGAAGCTTTTGGAGTGTTTGGAACTTCAGTTATCACTGTCTTAACAGCCCAAAATACAAAAGGGGTAAGTGATATCTATCCTGTTAGTCCAGAGTTTATTCAAAAACAATTAGAAGCGATTTTTGATGATCTTCAAATAGATGCTATAAAAATAGGGATGCTTTTTTCAAATGAGATCATAGATACAGTAAGAGAGTTTATAAAACCACTTAATATCCCTATCGTTTTTGATCCTGTTTTTATATCAAAAGCTGGCTCAAAACTTCTTAGCGTTGATGCAATAGAAAATATGAAAACCCTTCTACCTTACTGTACTATAGCCACACCAAATCTTTTTGAAGCAAAAGAGATGTTTGAATATGAAGAGAGTCATAAAAGTGATATTTATAAAACCTATAATTTCCCTTGTCCTGTGGTAATTAAAAACCACATCCAAACTATAAATGATCATCAAAGAAGTGTGGATATTCTCTATACAAAAGATGGAGGGAAAAGCTTTGATACACCATATCTACAAAGCTCCAATACCCATGGAACTGGTTGTAGCTATAGTAGTTGTATAGCAGCCAATTTGGCTCTTAAAAAGAGCTTAGAAGAGTCAATACAAATAGCTAAAAAATTTATCTATTTAAGTATCAAAAATGCTCCAAATATAGGGCATGGGAAAGGTCCAATTGCACATAAAACAGGAGGGGAAATATGTCATATCAAAAACAGCTAAATGGTCTTTATGTGATCACAGATGATATTTTAACACCATCAAATACTATGAAAAACCAAGTAGAACAAGCTTTACAAGGTGGAGCTAAACTTGTACAGCTTAGAAATAAAACAGATTCTATAGAGATTATAAGAGATCAAGTAAAAGAGCTTCAAGAGCTGTGCCACTCATATGATGCTTTGTTTGTTTTAAATGATGATATAGATCTAGCAATACAATTACAATGTGATGGTTTACATATAGGCAAATCTGATCATCATAGATTTGAAGAGATTCGACAAAACTTTCAAGGGATCATTGGAGTGAGTTGTTATGGGGATATTAAATTAGCGAAGAGCTTTCAAGATAAAGGGGCTGATTATGTAGCATTTGGATCTTTTTTTAGATCACCTACTAAACCAACTTCAAATATTGTGCCACTGGAAGTTTTAAAACATGCCAAAAAACATCTAGATATTCCTATTTGTGCAATTGGTGGGATCACTAGTAATAATGTGGATGAGATATTAGAGTATGAGCCCGATATGATCTGTCTTATCAGTGATATCTGGGGAAGTGACACTATACAAGTAAAAGCAAGATCATATGCTACAAAACTACAATAAGGAGAAAAAGATTTATGACACAATTAAAAATAGCATTAGAATGGTTTTTAAACCCTGATCATCTTCCAATGATCGCAGGGATACAAAGTGGGCTTTATAAAGAGAATGATATAGAGGTGGAGCTTATTGCTCCTGATGAGCATTATGATGGCTTTGAGTATTTAAAACGTGGAGAGATTGATATCCATTGTAATGAACCACTTCACCTATTTGAACACTATTTTGATGGATTGAAATCAATGGGTTGTTTTTTTGAAACTGATGGAGGTGTGATGATTAAAACCGACAGTATTGAAAAACTTCATAATAATCAACCTATCAAGATTACAACACCTGCTTCAAATGAAGTGACAAATAAAATAGGCTTTGAGATATTAAAAAGATATGCTGATAAAGAAGGTTTTAGACTTGAAGAAAAAAATGTAGAGTTTATTCAAACAGATTTTTACCATATAAAAAATATGCAAGAGGGGGACTATGATGGTGCGTGGCTATGCTTTTACAATTTCGAAGGAATCGAAGCTGAATATGAAACTTTTTCTAATCTATTCATCGATACACACAAGTCTCCTTATCCTAATTTCAGTGCCTTGGAGTTTATGACTACAGATTCTATTATCTCCCAAAAAGGGGAAGCTCTATGTAAGTTTATCGAACTTACAAACTCCATAGTAAAACGACTTCAAGATGATCTAGAGTTTGCAAAAAAATCTTATTATTCCTATTCAAAAGAGGAACCAAGTGAGCTAATGGATCGTATTATTGAAGATACAATCAAAAGATTTGATACAGATATTAAAGCAGATGATAAAAGATGGTATGAGCTTTGGCAGTTTTTAGAAGAGCTTAAAATAGTAAAACTCTCTAAGGATGAATATGAGAAGATCTGGGAAATAAAAAACCACTAAATAAAAGTAAGTTTTAAAACTTACTTTTAATTACTTTACATATTTCGTAAATGATCACAATTTACTTCACGGATATCATTTAGTTTTTCAAAGGGAGCGTAAAAAATTTGAAAATTGGGATTGGTGGGGTGTTTGGGGTTATGCAGTGGTCTCATTAAAGTTAAAAGTTCTACTGAGTGTGCTTTTTGTTTAACCGATTCATCTAAAAGCCCACTTTTTACTTTTTTAATAACCAGTCGTACCTCTTCAATCACTTTAGTATCTTGCTCTAATCCTTTTTCAATATTATGCATATAGATATTAAAATACTCTGCAACCTTTTGTATCTCATCATTATTGTGAAGATCTAGTTTATCACTAGTTTTTCCTTCACTTAAGTTTTTCATTGAGTTTTCAAGTTCTTCAATAGAATCTATAATCCCTTTAGATACTATAAGATTAAAGATTATTATGATTAATGCTACTACTACAATAACTGCAAGTAGGGTCATTGGCAAAAACTCCAGAAGCTGAGTTTACTAAAAGTCCCCAACAAGTACAGATTTATAATAACTCATCTGATCAGATACATATTTTGCTTTTTCATAATTTTTTTTAAGATGATTTACATTGTAATAAGTAATCACTGCTAAGATAGCGAGTCCTAAAAAGACGATAAAAACATTAAGCTTCAATTTCGTGGAGATAAAAAGATTTTTCAAAAGAATTCCTTTTTTACAAGATAATTAACTATATATTGGAACTCTTCTTGTGATCTTATTATATAATAAGACCTTTTGAGATTAAAAAATAACTTTTAGTTACTTTTTAATCCTTTTGCCCATGTCTCCATAAGCTCATGAAGTTGCTCTTTTGGAGCTTCTAAAAACTCTATTACAAACTTATCTTCAAACTCTGCTACTCCTATACTTCTAGGTCGAACCGCTAAAATTTTTGTATTTGGGATCATTGATCCAAAACAAAATACAATATTTTGAGCATCCAACATCGCCTCCATAATCTCACCATCTAAATTTTTAGTATGGGTATAGTGATCAAAAATAGCAATAAACTGAGCTATAGGGTGAGCTTCTATTTTTGCTTTAAAATATTCTAAGATCTCAGAGACAGTTTTTTGAGAAACTTCACTTTTTTCAAGCTCTAGTGTATATACTGGGTATTTATCCATTAAAATTGTTTTTTTCATATTTTATTTCCTTTATTTTATTTATTCTGCGATACAGATCTCTTTTTTCATCATATGTTGAATTGTTCGAATTGCTACTATAAGTACCACAAGCGTAGTTACAAACATAAAAAAGTATGCAAAGTAGCTGTAAAGTGCAATTTGTGTCATCTTAAAGGCAAGCATAGAAGCTATTGTTACAGCAGCCAATGGGAAAGTAAATGCCCACCAAGAGATAAAGAACTTTAAATTTAAAAAGTTTTTATACATAAAAAGCAGTAAAAAACTAAAAAATAGTGCTAGATTAAAAAGTACACTTGCAAACATATCAAAAACCCCATACATCTTTACATAGGCAATAAAAGCAACTGCAGGAGGTGCAATAAAAATAAAAAGTGTTGGCACAAATTTGATCGCTAATTGGTGATGGAAGATAATTCTATTTATAAGAATCGACGTAAGTACGATCCAAAAAAATAGACCCACGGCATAATAGTACATCAAAAGATTTACATCTGCCATACCAGCCCCTGCAACAGGTACTAATACATTTCCAACGATTGGAATAAACCACGCTGGATTTGAGTGTTGTACTTCCATATTTTTATTGATCCAAAAACTAATAGTGTAAAAGGTAAAAAATGTCTGCATCACTGTACCAATCACAAAACAATAAAAAGCAATACTATGATTGATTGGATGGTATACAATTGCTAAAAGTAAAAAAGAGATCGCACTTGCTGCAAAGAAGTTAATTCTTACTGGATGGGAGAACTCTTTTTTTACTTCTGAAAAATATTTTACTGTTTTTGCAAGATATACAACAACAATTCCTATAAATAATACTGTATCAATTTGAGCTAATACTGTATCAATCCCAAGGTTAAACCCTAAGATCTCATCTGCTTTTTGAAATACTATCGTAAGTCCTGATAATCCCATAATAATAGCAAACATCATAATAGGGAAAAACTGTAACCTATTTGATGGTATTGCAGAACATTGTTCCATTTTATTCTCTTCCATTACTTTTCTCCTTGTATACTTTGGATAGATTTGATCGCGCACTCTATAACTTTTTGCGTATCATTCCCTTTTTCATCTAAAAAGTCAATTTGCAGTTTATATACCAATTTATTATCGAGTTTTGCACTAAATACTAAATATCCAGCATAAAGTTTTGACTTGGCTGTTTTTTTTCCTGGGTCTTTTTTATCATTTTCATAGATCAAAATATCTATTGAAGCTGGATATTTTTTTGTTTGATCTTTGAGTTTTGATAAAGTGATAAAACTTTTTTTAAGTTCCCTATCATCA
>CBETOJ010000106.1:0-5860 GCA_965537725.1 uncultured Campylobacterales bacterium
GTAATAATAGTTTAAATGGAAAAGTTTTTGAATATATCTTAATTACAGTTATGATTAATAAAGGTATTTTACCTTTATATGTACAATCAAAAGTTGCATTTGTACCTAATGTAGAGTTTGATCTTCTTTTGTATTCTAAAGAAAAACCTATTGCATTAAGTTTAAAAACGAGTTTACGAGAAAGATATAAACAAGCAGATTTAGAAGCTATAGCATTAAAATATGTTCATAGAAAAGCAGATAGTTTTCTTTTAACATTGAATGAAAAAGAAGCTATCAGTGTCAATAAAAAAATTGCACAAGGAGACTGGAAAAATAGATATTGTAAAAGCTTCATCTATAGTTTTATAAATTTAGCTCTCCAACCAACTACTTAAAGCCCTAGGCTTCCCAAGAAAATACCCCTGTCCATAAGTGATTCCGATATTTCGTAGTTCATTTACATCATCTTCTGTCTCCACATACTCAGCTACAGTCTCTTGCCCTTTAAGTTCTGCTATCTCTTGGATATATTTTATCACTGCTTTATCTGTTGGGTCGGTATGCATATCTTTTACAAAGCTTCCATCTATTTTGACCACATCAAAAGGGAGGCTTTTTAGGTATTCAAAAGAGGCCATTCCTGTTCCAAAGTCATCGAGGGCTAGGCCTATTTTATTCCCTTTTAGGTAGTTGATAAACTCATTTGCCATATTGAAGCTTCCTATTGCGGAGCTTTCTGTTACTTCTAGTTCAAGTTTTTCCCATGGGAAATCAAAGTGTTCTATCGCTTCTTTTACTTTTGCTTGGAAGTCTGGATTATTGAGGCTTGATCCTGCTAGGTTTATATGGGCGGTGTGGAGTTTTTCTATATGTTTTTTATCTTTGGTGACGGTTTCTAGGTATGTCCATAGTACATGGGCATCTATATCTGCCATAAGTTGATATCTCTCTGCTGTTGGTAAAAATCTATCAGGTGGGATAAAGTTATTGTCTTTATCCCACATACGGATAAGGATCTCATATCCTATCTTTTGGCTTTCATATTGTAAAGGGACAATATCTTGTGCAAAAAGCTCAAACCTTGCTGGTCCATTTTCTAGAGCTTCTTTGATAAGTTTTGCTGTGTCTAGTTCTATTGATACTTTTTGTGTCTTTTCATCGCTTGGGTCATAGATATGTGATTTATTTCGACCTTTTTGTTGTGCGGTGTAGAGTGCCGTGGTGCTTGCTTTAAAAAGTTCTTGTAGAGTAAATTCAAATGGTTTAAAGTGTACAAGGGATATGGTTGCTGAGATACTAAAGGTTTCTCCACTATGGGAAAATCTAAAGTCTTTTAGTTGCTCTAAACTTTTAGCTAAAAACTCTTTTCCAAAGTCAAAAGAGGAGTTTTTTAATAATACTCCAAAGCCATCACCATTTATCCTAGCAAAAGTTGCATTTGGTGGTAAGATTGTTTTGTAGTGTGTTGTTACCATTGTGAGGAGTTTATCTCCTGCATCATTTCCTGCTGAATCATTGATAAGTTTAAATTGGTCTAGATCTATATAAAGTAGATTATTCCCTTTTTCAAAAGAGGTGTCTTTGAGGGTTTGGATAATATCTTTATCCATATAAAATCTATTATAGATACCAGTAAGCTGATCATGGGTCGCTTGAAATTGTAGCTCTTTTGTAGAGTCTGCGATCTGTTCCATTTGGGTATTAAAGCCTTCAAAGAGCTCTTTGATCTCATTATTTGCAGTGGTTTCTACTCGGATGATCTTATCATTGGTAGGTTCACTTTTTCTCATCGCTTGAAGGAGGGTTAAAAATGGTTTTGTAAAACTTTTACTAAGATAAACACTCATGATAAATCCAAACAATAAAGCAAATGGAAAGATCGCTAAGATGGTATACGTGATATTTTGTTGTTTGATATTAAATGAAGTTAGGTCAATATCTAAAAGGGTATATCCAAAGTCATATCCATCAGCACTAAGAGGAGTTTTAATTAAAAGGGTATCACTTTTAAAGATACTGTTTTTTGTAAAGATCTCTTTTTGGTTTTGCGTGATATTTGTGATCTCTCCATATTGATAAAGAGGGGCTTTTGTATCATTGAAGACCACCACTCCACGGATCTTTTTAAATGCTGAAAGTCTAAAAGTGATATCTGAAAGCATATCTGCATTTGGTGTAAGGATATATTTTAAAAGATCATTATTAAGAGATTGGGTGATTGCTTTTGCTTCTGTGATGGCATTTTGTCTATTCTCTTTTTTTTGGATACTTAGGGTCAAAAAAAGAGTACTCGCTTCTACAGCGATCACGATCAAGGACATAAAAATGATCAGTTGAAATTTTATATGAAATCTATTCCACATTTTACTTTTTATTCTCAGATGGATTGATTATAGGAAGGTTAAAATCATTTCCCCACTCTTTCCATGAAGCGTCATAGTTTGCCACATCATATCCAAGCTCTCTTAGAGCAAAGTAGTTGGTAGAAGCGATTCGTCCAATAGCACAGTAGATCACGACCTTTTTATCTTTATCTACATCTTTATAGACTTTAAGAAGTTCATCTGCTTTTTTTAGTCGTGCACTATGTTCTACTGTAGAGTTGATATTATGAGATGCTGGGATATGGATCGCTTTTGGGATATGTCCAAATCTTTTAGCACTAGATTTTTCCCCAATATACGCTTTGTGATCTCTAGCATCAATGATCATCTGTTTAGGGTTTTTTGTTGCTATTTGGGTAGTAAATTTTGTAGCTAATTTTTTACTATCTATTGAAGCGATATAGCTACTTGGTTTTGGTAGTGTTGTCTCAGTAGATGTTGGGTAGTGAAGCTCTTCCCACTCTTCATATCCTCCATTTAAAAGGCGTACATGTTTAAATCCATAGACCTCTAAAGTCCAAAATAATCTTGCTGCATCAAAAAAAGTCCCATCATCATAGACTGCGATTCTATCATTGACATCAACTCCTAGTTCTCTTAAGATCGTTTGCATCTTCGTTGGTTCTGTGATCTTCCCATCAATACTTTTATGCTCATAAGTAAGGTTTACTGGAAAGTTTAAAGCACCCTCTATATGACCACTTTCAAAAGTAAACTTATCTCTTACATCAAGCACTTTATACTCTGCTAGTTTATTTGAAAGTTCATCTAGCTCTATTCGCAATGATAGTGCATTAAGAGAGACCGCTGTAAGTAGTATGACTGAAATAAATAGTTTTTTGATCATGATGGTTTCCTTTATGTTTATTGATATAACTTTATCATTATTTATATCACTTTTAAATTAAACTTTTCAACTGCTTATGTTTTTACCTCTAAAGGGATCGATATAATAAATTCTAATCCAGAGTATATCTTTTTGTTGTAATTGTATTGTGTATTTTTTACCTCTATTGAAGCACCTATTTCATGAACAAGGATATTATAAGTATTATGGAGGCTTAAGCCTTTTCCTTGGTATTTGTGTCTTGTGGTAAAGTATGGTTCAAAAAGGCTTTTTACAACCGCCTCATCAGCTCCACCACCGTTGTCTTTAAATTTTATTATCACCTTGTCATCTTCTTTGTAAGCTGTTACAAAGATAAGTCTCTCTTTGGCTTCTATCTCATTGAATTTATCTTTTGAGTTGTTAAAAAGATTGATATAACATTGGATCAGTTTTCCTGGGTATCCTATAAGCTCTACATCTTCAACATCAACCATAATATCAATATTATTGATATCGATCGAGCCTTCTATAAAATAGATAAAATTAGTGATATTTTTTTTCATACTAAAAACATCTTTTTGGCAGTCAATTTTAATATATCGTGTAAAAGTATCGATCGTTCGTGAGAGATATTGGGCATTGTCATTGATCGCTTCACAGGTTAAAAAGATCTCTTTTTCATCTAAAGGTTTATCTTGCTCTTTTTGTAGGATTATCCCTGTTGCAGCGGTTGAGATGATAGACAAAGGTTGCCTCCATTGATGGCCAATATTTCCTATAAGTTCACTCATAGCTGTAAGTTTTTGGGAGCGAAAGAACTGCTCTTGTAGCTTGATATTTCTTTTCTCTTCTTGTTTGATAATAATATTTCTTCGAATAATAGCGATCAAAAGTCCCATAATAGTGATAAAAACTCCTATAATAAAAAGTATCTCATATTTGTATTTAGAAAAGGTGATCTTTTTATAATCCTTATACGCTCCCACTTCAAGCTTTTTAAGAAGATCGTGTACAGGCTTATAATCATATGGGGTAGTCCATTCCCAATAATGATCTTGTAGAGCTACATCACTCCCTTTAGGGATAGAAAGTAGAGCAGTTGCTACTTTTTTAGAGATAGAGTTCTCTATATGTGGAGTATTGGCAAAAGCCCACTCTGGATAAAGCTTGGTACTACTGATTTTAGAAAAGTTTTTATAGGCTGTTTGATTGATGATATTAAGTTCATCCAGCTTAAGCTGCCCTTTTGATATAAGCGTTTCTATCAAACCTGTTCGTACTATACCCACATCAACCCTTTGGGATACCACTGCATCTATTACATTATTTTGTGTCCCTAAAAAAGTGACTAAACTAGCATCTTTATAAAGATCGATCCCTTTTTTTAAAAACTCATCATACCCAATCAACCACCCACCAAATCCAAGTGGAGCAACAGCTGCAACTTTTTTATTTTTTACATCTTCAAAAAGTTTTATCTCACTCCCTTTTTTTGAAAAGATCACAGAACCAAGTTGAGAGATCCCCTCATCTTTTATAAGTGTAAGGATCTTTGAAATCCCTGTGTTTCGTTCAAGATCTACATATATAGCTGGTTGAGTAATTATAAAATCTACTTTTTGCTGTTTGATCAAAGCTTTCATTTGATCTACTTGATAGGGTTTTAGAGAAACTAAACTAAAAGAGTGTTCAGGGATCTGTTTATTGAGATAATCAATAGTAGCTACCCACCGCTTGGAGATGATATTATCTCCATAGATATCAACTGCTAGTATTTTTATATCCTTTGCAAATAAAGGTAAACTCAAAGAGAAAAGCAATATAAATATGGTTAAAAATTTTGATCTCATAAGATATCCTAGCTATTTTTATTTATTATACTGGTATAATATGGAGTTTTTATGAAGAAGTCAACCATGCGATAAAATATCTTTCCCCTCAAGCAAATAATGCTTTAAATCTTACACTATAATTGAAAATCAAAGATTTTCATTATTGATATTTTCATTTAAGCCATTATATCCTTCTATCATCTTATCTGCTATTGTTTTTCCGTTGTTTGCTTTTTGTGTTGCATTTTCTACTAGACTTTTGATCTCATTGGTAGCTTCAGCTGATCTTGAAGCAAGATTTCGAACCTCCTGTGCAACCACTGCAAACCCTTTTCCTACTTCCCCTGCAGTTGCTGCTTCAACAGTTGCATTTAAAGAGAGAATATTGGTTTGAAATGCTATTTGATCTATGATCGTGATCGCCTCATTGATCGCTGTGACCTGTGAATTAATATCATCCATTGATGAGGTGGTCTCTTTTGTTAAAGCTTCCCCATCATTTGCAGATTGTATTAGCTTCCCAGCATAGTCTGTCATTTGTTCAATATTCTCTGTATTATTTCTAATATTTACAGTGATTTGTCCAAGTGAAGTTGAGGTTTCTTCAAGATTTACGGCTGCTTCATTTGAGTTATGATTTAAGATATTCACATGAGATAATAAGGCTTGGGCAAGAGTATTTAAAGATAAGCCATTTTTTTTGTTTTCTACAAGAGTATCGGTTATCATTTGTCCTACATTATTCACAGCAATTGCTATTTTCCCTTTTGCATTCTCTATATGATCTCTAAAATCAAGTTTCGAATAATTATTGAGTATTGCAAGAACTTTAT
>CBETOJ010000107.1:0-5838 GCA_965537725.1 uncultured Campylobacterales bacterium
CACTCACTACGATCTCAACTAATTGCTGACCAATTGAAACAATTGCTATACGGATAACATCCACTTTTATGATATCTAAAAGCTCCCCCTCAAAAGAGAACTTTTGTGAACCGCTTGTTTGTAAAAGTACTTCTTTAGGAGTTCCATCTTTTTTTATCGCTCCAAGATGTAAAAGTACCACCCGATTACTAAGCCGATAAATCTCACTAGGATCATGACTCACCATAATTGTAGTTGTTCCAAACTCTTTATGTAACATCAATATCTCATTTTGAAGCTTTGAACGCAAAGCTGGATCAAGAGCTGAGAGTGGCTCATCCATAAGTAATAGCTTTGGTCGATTCATCAAAGCACGACATAAACTCACTCTTTGTTTTTGCCCACCACTTAAAGTATTTGGCAGTCTTTTTCTTAGCTCTCCTAGTCCAGTGATCTCTAAAAGGTGATCACACAACTCTTTGTCTTTTTGTACATATAAAAGATTCTCTTCTACACTCATATTAGGAAAAAGTGCATAGTCTTGAAATACAAATCCAATACCACGTTTTTGAGGCTTTAAAAAACTTTTTTCATCTTGCCAAATTTCATCTCCAACTTTTACAAGACCATTTGACTCTTCAAGTCCTGCTAATACTCGAAGAAGTGTAGTTTTTCCACTTCCACTTTGTCCTGCTAATGCGATAAAATCCCCTTCGTTTATATTAAGATCAACTTTTAAGTCCATCTCACCGCCTGCACCGTGTAGTTTTTTATTTATATCTATTTTTATCATACTATTTTCTCTTCCTTGACTTCTATTTTAATTTATATTATAATTCTTCTACAAACCAACCTGCTTGCAGGAAGCCCCTATTCTTGATAGGGGAGTATTTATAATCTTATTAAATCCTTTAATTTTATTTTTGAAGGTAGAGGAGTCCATCCTGACGTTCCCATTTTGCTTTTGATTCTTTTTAATGAGTATAATCTAAGTTGAGATAATAAACTTTCTGTATTATTTCAAATTTTTTAGTAAAAAAAATTGTTTCTTAATTTGGAATACTCATTTGTTCTTGCAAAGAAGTTTAATAGGTTCAATTTTCACTACAAAACTTACGAAAGGAAATATTTGATTGCTATCTTGATATTCATGTTCATATTCTTTTGAATTTTGTATTTTCCAAGTACATACATAATTTACTCGAAACTCTTTACTTTTATATGACATAAAATCATCAAATATAACTTTAGAATAATCTTTTGCAGTCATATTATAAATAGGATTGTCAAAATTATTTTTTAAATAAGTTGGCATCACCATCAAAGCTATTTTATATACATTAAAATCTTTAATATTGACAAACTCGCGTACATGGAAAATCTTTAAATCCTCTATTTGCTTTATAGATGTTTCCCATTCAACCTCTGCAAACTGAGCTACACTCTGACTTTTGCTATTCCAAGAGTGTTTCAATTCTATTAGATAAATATTATCATTATAGAGAGTGGCTATATCTAAAAACCTTTGTATCTCACCTTTTTGAGTTTTAAAAGGTTGTTCAAGCCAAATATTGTGAGTATATTTATGAATTGCTGGTGCAAGAGCGGATAGTACTTGTTTCTCCCTATATGTAAAAGGGAAAAATCCCCAAAGGTCAAAAAACCTCAAAGACTCCTCTTTAAAATTCAACATAATATTTTCCAAAAGTTCTTTCATTTCATAGTCATGATCAAAATCAATTTGTATATATACATCATTTGCATTCATTAGCTTGCCCTTCCAAAATAATTACATCCAACTATTTTCTCATCAACTTTTTATAACCTCTTAAATTATATCCCTCAACTACATAGATATTTTTAGCACTTTATCCATTAGAAGTTAGTTTTCCTTGTACATTCTTATTTGTCTTCTAAACCATCAGCTAAAGTACCTTCTAACTCTTTGGCAATTTTTAAAGAATGTTCTTTGATTCTTAATGCTACTTTTTTAAAATGCTTTTTCTTTTTGCGCTTATTATACTTTTCAAACTTCTTTCTCATATATTATCCTTCCCTAACCACAAACAAAGAAAAGGATCAGTAGCAACATTCTCACTAGATAAAAGACTCTCAGATCTTAACTCCTTAGTAAGCTGAGACTTATAAGAACTATTCATTTGAAGTTTTTTTATCTCTTCATCTCCCATACAATATGCTTTAAAGATAGCTCCTTTATATTTTTTATGATTAATTCTTTGCCATATTGATTCAAAATAGGCGTTATTATCATCTAGTATCTTATCTATGGCTTGAGTTATATGCTCCTCTTTGATCGTATCACTATCGCCAAAAAGTGCTTTTATATAAGATTCTTGTATAGTTTTTACTAAATAAAATGGATGAAACTTTGTGAGCTTATAAAGCTTCTCTATAGCTTTTTCACTTAAACATTTCTCTTCGATTTTCAGCTCTTTTAAAAACTGATTTGTTGATTCATACTCTAAAACATCTATATTCATCAAACTTGCAAAATTAAAAAAGGCATTTTCTTTATTTAAAAAGATCTCATTGATCACTGAGGTTTGTGATCCTGCAAAGATATAGACTATATTTTCATGGGTTTGCATATACGATCTTAGTTTTTTTATAAAATCTTTTCCAAACTTTTCTATATCTCCAAACTCATCTATAAAAACGATCATTTTTTTAGACATAAGTTTTGCAAAGGTATTAGCAAATTGAAAGGTCTTTTCTATCTTTTTATTGAGATCACTCTCTTTACTGATCTCATATCCTATCTTTATCCCCTCAGTTTCATAAGACAGTGTGAATTTTTCAAGTAGCTTGAAGACAGACTCTTTTACATTGTATAAAAAATTTGTGATCCCTACTGATCTATAAATTGCATTGAGATAGATATCACAAACCTCTTCGACACTTGTTGCTTCAAAAATATCAAGCTTTACTATTAGATACTCATCTTTTAGTTCATCCAAGACCTTATTGGCAAGTGTCGTTTTTCCATAACGTCTAGGAGCTGTGATAACAGTATGTTGAGAAAATCCTATATATGCTTTAAGAGTTTGTATTTCTTTTTCTCTTCCTATTACTAAAGAGCTTAGTCCACCTGCATTTAATTTCATCTTTATCCTCTATCTTATGTTTAACCATTTAACTAAACTATATCTTAACTAAACTTTATATTTAGTTAATTAACTAAACTATAGTCCTACTTTCTTCATCTTCCCATTAAAGATATACACACTTAAAAGCACAATAAAACTTATGATCACCATAATAGCACTATATACATGAGCTGCTTGATAGTCCATGATCTCTACAAACTCATAGATAGCTACAGATGCTACTTTTGTATCTCCAGGGATACTTCCTCCTACCATTAAAACCACTCCAAACTCACCTACGGTATGAGCAAAGGTTACGATTATCGCTGTCATAAGTGCTGGCTTTATATTTGGGATCGCTACTTTTAGGATCGTTTCAAATTTAGACTTTCCAGCTACTAGACTTGCTTCTAACATATTTTTATTGATCGCTTCAAAACCACTTTGTAAGGGTTGTACCATAAAAGGTAAACTATAAAAACAACTCGCTACGACTAATCCAGTAAAATTAAAGACCAACTTTATATTAAACGTATCTTCAAAAAATACTCCAATAGGAGAGTTGTGAGAAAGTGCCATAAGGATATAAAACCCTAGTACAGATGGCGGCAATACAATAGGTAAGGCAGTCAAGGCTTCAAAAAAAGGTTTTGTTTTTGATTTTGTTTGTGAAAGCCACCAAGCAAGAGGGACACTTAAAATAAAAAGTATTAATGTAGTGATTCCTGCTAGCTTAAATGAGAGAATAAAAGGTTCAAACTCTAAGTGTTGTAATATCTCTATCATTATAAAACCTTTACTATTGAAAGTTCACTTGCTTTGATATATGCTGTGATACTATCTTGCTCTTTTAGATCGAGCCTTTTTAATGTTTCTACTGTAATAAGAGATTCTAAAATAGTATCACTAGCAAGTTCTAGCTTTACACTTGCAAGAAGTGAACCTGTTGTAATTGAGACTATTTTAGATTCCAAAGTATTACTAAAACTGATCAGTAAATTGTCCGTGTTTTTTCCGATAGAAATATGAGAGGGTTTGGCTTGAAGCATCACCTCTACTCCTACTTGAATCTCAATTCCAAGTTCTAAACTCATCATTGTTAAAGTTTGACCATTAAAGTCAAACTTTACTATATGTAAACTATCACAATTTTGTATTTGCTTTACAGTAGCTTTTATCATGGTACTAAATATCCAAAATCATTTAAAATATTTTTCACTTTAGCACTCAACATAAAACTATAAAATGCTGCTACATCACTATTGCTTTCACCATTTTTAAGTATCACTATCCCTTGATTAATTGGAGTATAAAGTTTTGGATCTACATCAGCCCAGTTTATACCTTTTTTATAGTGTGCCATTTTAGGACTATAGAGTGATGATTTAGCAATAAATCCAATATCAGTTGCTGTTACAGCATAAGATACTGTTTGAGAAATCGATTCAGCATATACAAACTTCTTTTGTGCAACATCCAATACACCACTATTTTTCATCGCTTCAACTGCTGCTTTACCATAAGGAGCAGTTTTTGGCTTTGCTACAGCAATCTTGCTAACTGAACTATCTGTCACAAGTTTAATCCCCTTAGTAAAATCTTTTTTACTAGAACTTAAATATGCCAAACTCCCTTGTGCATAAACAAGAGGTCTTGTTACTGCTATTCCATCACTATATAAAGCTTCTGGATATTTCATATTAGCTGCCATAAATAGCTGATATGGAGCACCATTTTTGATCTGAACTGTAAGTTTACCACTACTTCCAAGAGTTACTTTTACATCAATATCTGGATAGAGTTTATTAAACTCTTTTTTTATATCATCAATTGCATAACTTACATTTGCAGCTACTGCAATATTTATACTTCCTGCTTGTAAACTAAGTCCTACAAACATCAATCCTAACACAAGTTTTTTTATCATTTTCTTCCCTTATTTCCCTATCATAATATCTGTTGCTTTGATAATAGCACTTACTTCTAAGTCCTCTTTTAATCCAAGAGATTCTATAGAGTTTGCAGTAATTACTGAAGCGATCTTATCTCCACCACCAATATCTACAATCACTTCGGCATTGACTTCACCTACATGTATTTTTTCAACTTTCCCTTGAAACTTATTTCTAGCACTAATATTCAGTGTGAGATCGGTGGTGATAAGAACAGAACTTGACTTAAAAAATGCTATCACATCATCTTTTGCTTGAAGATTGAGATCCTCTACTGCTTCGTTTGTGATCACTGAGACAAGGGTGTATCCACTTTTTAGTTTGATAAATACTGAAGCATTTACTTTCCCTTGTTCTATATACTCAACAATCCCTTGTACCTTATTCCTTGCACTTATTTGCATGGCAACTCTCCCTATTGATTTAAGGGCACCTGTGTTAAAATCTGTCATCTTTGTTAATTGCGATAAAAACTTTTCATGTTCAATTTTAAGCGTCGAATATGTTTCTATTAAGTTTTTACCGTAAGGGGTAACTTTTGCTCCACCTCCACCTTTACCACCAGTTTCTTTGCTAACAACTGGTGTTGGACATAAGTTATTTATAGCATCGATAGCGTCCCATGCAGCTTTATAGCTCATGGGAACTTGTTTTGCAGCTCCACTGATTGAGCCTACTTGATCTATTGCTTTTAAAAGGTTGATTCTTTTTTCCAATAAAAAAGGGGTGTCAGAGTCAAAAATTGTTAAAGGTGATAAAAATTCCACAAGTTTCCTTATATAATAAAATATATAACGTAT
>CBETOJ010000108.1:0-5808 GCA_965537725.1 uncultured Campylobacterales bacterium
CTTGTTTTTCTATTTTTATTATATAGTTCACTATTTGCACAGATCAAAGTATACACTGACATGATCAATTCAACAAAAGATATTAAAAATGATCAAGTATTTAAAATGTGTGAAGATATCTTAAAAGAGATACAAAAACAACTTGGTACAAGATCTTCAATAAAATTTTACCCATGGAAAAATGGAACAAAGATACAAAAATCATCAAAACATACTATTATTTATCTCTCAAGTGATAATGATATAACAAATAAAAACCTTCAAACAATCGGTTCTATCTTACAAAAAAACTTTACCCTTTATGGGAACCAAGACTACATCTACTATATAGATACCATAGAAGATGCGAAAGATACAAGTCAGATCTATACGAAAAAAACACACGCCTATATTGAACAGCCTTTAAAATCACATGGTTTCCATAGCCCTAAATATACAAGAAAAACACAAGATGGGCTTTCAAAGATCTTTAGTAAAAGGGAAATATTATGGCTAGATTCTGATTGGAATATCAATCTTCACTCAAACTTTATAGAAAAAGATTTTAAAAAGATAAAACCAGTGATTAGACTTTTTAGCTTAAAAAATTCTATCTTATTTGATAACAATACAGATGAAAAAACTATCCAAAAATGGTCTATAGCCCTAAAAACTATTAAAGAGAATGGTACTTTATCAAAGATCGCTTCAAAATGGAGTAATAAACTTGGCTTTAGAATTACGTTTGATAGAGACCTTGATGCACTTACTGTAACAAACTAAAAAATAAAAGCTCTTTAAACTTTGTAGCCTGCAAAAACTTTTTTAGAACTTTTTTTCATTATAATTTAGTATTATAATTACTAAGCTTAGGGACTTTTATGAGAATATTACCACTATTGATATTTTGTACTTTTAATCTATTATGGGGTGATCTTAAAATAATCACTAACGAAGAGCCACCTCAAAACTATACTGAAAATGGACAGATCACAGGTATAGGAACAGATATCGTTAAAGAGATTCAAAAAAGAGTACAAGATAGATCACAAATAGAAGTATATCCATGGGCAAGAGCTGTTGCGATCTCTAAAAGAAATCCCAATACCATCCTTTTTCTAGCAGGAAAAACAAAAGATAGAGAGCCTTATTATACTTTTATAGGACCAATACTAGCAAAAAACTATAAGCTCTATGGGAAAGCAAATAAAAACTATAACATCGACAACATAGAAGATGCAAAAAATATAGAAAAAATATCATGTGTTATGGATGATGTACGGGAGATCTTTATGAGGGAAAAAGGGTTTTTTAATCTTATCTATGCAGAAGATCATCTCAAAGCTTTACAAATTGTATTAGCAGGGAAAAGTGATCTTTGGGCCAGTTCTGATTGGGAAAGCTCTATTCAAATGAAAAGCATTAATCAAGCTCCTAAAAAGATACAAGCATATTATACTCTGTATAAAAACTTTAACTACATCGCTATAAATAAAAAGACTGATCCAAAGATCATACAAAACTGGCAAAATGCTTTTCATGAAATAAAACAAGATGGCACCATGACAAAAATAGCAAAAAAATGGTCTAAAAAGCTAGGACTTAATCTACAATATAATAAAACAACTCAGGCAATAGAGATCATAGAATAATGCTTAAAAAAATTCTTCTCCTTTGTATCTTGTGTATCTCCTCTTTAGTTGCACAACCTTTAAAAAAAGTCACTCTTCAACTGCAATGGAAACACCAATTTGAATTTGCAGGGTTTTATGCAGCAAAAGAGATGGGATACTATGAAGATGCAGGGATTGATGTAGAGTTTAAAGAGTATGATGGAGATAAGCCTATTATCGATTCAATACTTGATAAAGATGCCCAGTTTGGACTTGTATACTCCTCTTTGATCGCTGAATACTTACAAGGGAAAGAGTTAGTTCTTATTGCTAACTATTTTAAACAATCCCCTTTAATACTTATAGCACAACCTGAGATCAAAACACCAAAAGAGCTTAAAAATAAAAAAGTGATGGGGGTCTCTGATAATATAGATTCGATCACTTTAAAACTTATGCTTGAAAAATTTGGTGTCTTTCAAGATGATATCATTAATCTTCCAACTACCTTTGATATAAAAGATTTTATTGATAAAAAAGTTGATGCTATGGCTGTATTTACAACAAATGAGATCTATCAGCTTGATAAACTTGGAGTAAAATATAATATATTTAACCCTTCTTTATATGGTCATGAGTATTATGATGTTAATCTTTTTACTTCAAAAAAATTTGCTTTACAAAACCCAGAACTTGTCTATAAGTTTAAAGAAGCTTCTAATAAAGGGTGGGCTTACGCTTTAGAAAATCAATCAAAAATAGCTGATCTTATTTTAAAAAAATATAACTCACAACATAAAACAAAAGATGCCCTACTCTTTGAAGCAACACAGATTGAGCAGATCATGTTTACTAAAAGTGAACCAATAGGAAGTATAGATTCACTAAGAGTACAATTGATTGCTAAAAACTTGATAGAATCAGGGTTTGCAGATCAAAATAAACTAAATACATTAGATCAGCTTATCTTTTATTACACAAACAATACTACTAAGAGCAAGCTTACTTCAAAAGAGCAAAACTATTTGAAAAATAATACCATTACTATAGGTATGGTCAAAGACTATTATCCTTTTAGTTATATAGAACATAATAAGATCAATGGATTTTCGTATGAATATTTTAAACTCTTAGCTTCTAAAGTCAATATGAACTATGATATACAAATAAACAACTGGTCAAAAACACTAAATGACTTTAAAGAAAATAAAATCGATATCATAGATGCCATATCTTATACTGATAAACGAACTCTTTTTACAAATTTTACAGATCCTTACTTTAATATCCCAAATGTTATTTTTACAAGAAAAAATAGTATTTCAAACTATACAGGTCTAGAGTCTTTAAAAAATAAAAAAGTTGGTATCACAAAAGATATCTACTATTATGATGCGATCAATAATCTTCAACTTTTTGATCTCGTTGTATATGAAAGCTCTAGAGAAAAGATCAAAGATCTTGCTTTAGGGAAAATTGATGCTGCTTTTAATAATCTTACTAGTGGTCAAAAATATATTATGCAAAGTGGGTATTCGAATATTGAAGTATTAGATGAGATCAATGATACTATTATCAAAAAAGAGGATTTAAGACTTGGTATCTCTAAACAGGATTTAACCCTTTTTTCTATCGTGCAAAAAGCTTCAAATATGATCACTCCAACTGAAAAACTAAGACTTATCAATAAATATTTTGGTCCTATGAAGGTTAATAAAAATATTGTCCGAGCAGATAATACAAAAACCTCTCAGTCAATCAAAAAAATTGCAGAGTCAATCTCTGAATATGTATGGATCTATAGACCTGATCTTTTAGTGACTTCTTTAAAAAGATGGCTTGACTTTTTTGGGTTTGAGTCAGCTTATTTTTATGATCAAGAACTTGATGAGCATACTATTGTATGGAGAGAAAATGGTAATTTAAAACATGTGACATCTTCAAAAAAACCAATGCTAAATGTATACAATGATCTAGAAAACATGAAAACTGCCATCAAAAAAGATGATAAGAAATTAGGAGATCTTACTATTTTTTTTAAAAAACACCCTCCTCTTACAACTTTACACTTTATAGAGCAAGAGAAACAATATCTTGATGGAAAAAATGCTATTAGTATGTGTGTTGATCCTGATTGGGAACCTTATGAACATATAGATGCAAAAGGAAACCATGTGGGGATCGTTGCAAAATTCATCAAACTTATAGAGGATAAAATAGATAAACCCATCACATTAGTTCCTACAAAAACATGGAGTGAAAGTTTACAATATATAAAAGAGGGAAAATGTGAAATACTCTCTTTTTTAAATGAAACTCCAAAGCGTGATGAGTTTTTAAACTTTACCGATACTCTTTATTCTGAAACAGAAGTTATTGTTGCAAAAGATGAAGTGACATATATCGATGGATTTAAAGATCTTGAGAATAAAACTGTAGGTTTAGTCAAAGGGTATCGAACAGAAGAGTATATAAAAAAGAATTTTCCAAATATCAAAATCAAATATATTCGAAACTATGTAGAGGGGATACAGCTAGTCTCTGATGGGAAAATATATGCAACGGTCAATTCTCTTTTAGGAACTGCCCATTTAATTAAAAAACATAACTTTTTAGATACAAAAATTGCAGGAAGAACTGCACTTAAAAATGAGTATAAAATAGGTGTAATAAAGAATGATCCTCTTTTACACTCTATTTTATCTAAAGCAGTAAAAAGTATCTCCCAAAAAGAAAAAGATAAAATAATTGCAGAGAATATTACTGTAAAGTTTGAAAATAGGATCGATTATTCACTTCTTTTTCAAATTGTCATTGGAGCATTTATATTATTTTTGCTTTTTAGTTATTGGACCTATAAATTAAAGGTGGAAAATAAAAAAAGACTTGAAGCGGAAAAAGAGTTAAAAAAACTCAACCTTGAACTTGAAGATAGGATCAATGAAGCGATCAAGGAGATCCAAAAAAAGGAAAAAATGCTCCAGCACCAAAATAGACTTGCTCAAATGGGAGAGATGCTCTCAATGATCGCCCATCAATGGAGACAGCCAATTGGAGCCATCAATAGTGCAGTTATTGCTATAAACTTTAAGATAAATGCTACAAAAACAAAACAACAAACAAACAATACAGATAATGAAACCTTTGAGTATATTTTAAAAAAATCAAATAACATCTCAAACTATATCCAATTTTTGTCTACAACTATTGATGACTTTAGAAACTTTTTTAGAGTAGATAAACAAAAAGAGCAAACATCTCTTAATGATGTTGTGGAAAATACCCTAAGGATTATTGAAAGCTCAATAGTTTCAAAAAGAATAAAACTTATTAAATCATACAATAGTAATAGTGATCTACAGATATATAAAAATGAGATGATCCAAGTGGTACTCAATATTCTTCAAAATGCACAAGACCACCTTATAGATGAAAAAATTGAAGAACCCACTATATTTATTACTACTTACGATAATGACAAATGCCACTGTATAAAGATTTGTGATAATGCTGGTGGAATCCCAGATGATATTATCGAATATATCTTTGATCCATATTTTTCAACAAAAAATGAAAAAAACGGTACAGGGCTTGGACTTTATATGTCAAAAGTTATTATAGAAGAACATATGAAAGGGAAAATCACAGCACAAAATGAAAATGGTGGTGCTTGTTTTCTACTTGAGTTAAAAAGGTCTAATGATGAGTGATTTGATAAAGTTTCTAGTTTAACACAAAGTTTTAGTGTTTTATTTGTAGATGATGATGCTAGTTTTTTAGAAGAGACTTCTGAGGTTTTTTCAATGTTCTTTAAAAACGTAATGCTTGCCAACAATGGACTTGATGCCTTTAAAAAATATCAAGAACACAGATTTGACATTGTAATTACAGATATCAATATGCCAACAATGGATGGGGTCGAACTCATAAAAAAAATAAAACAAATTGATCATGAACAGATCATTATAGTGATCTCAGCACATAATGATAGTAATAAACTTTTTTCTATTATCGAACACGGTATCTCTTCTTTTTTGATAAAACCTATCCAACAAGAACAACTTTTAAATACCTTTTTAAAAATATCAAAGCAGATACAAGCAAAACAGATATATAAACAACATCTTATCCAACAAACAAAACTAGCAGATATGGGTTCGATCATCGATATTATTGTACATCAATGGCTAAGTCCTTTAAATCTTATTAAAATGAG
>CBETOJ010000109.1:0-5780 GCA_965537725.1 uncultured Campylobacterales bacterium
TCTTACGTTATTTTTTCTTTTTGTTTCTTTATTGTGAAAAAATTGATAGAAGTAGTTAGAAGATTGAAAAATTATAATGATTTTCTTTTAGTTTTTTATAGAGTAAAATAGAAAATATTTAAAAAAGATCTCTAAAAAAAGCAAAACCAAAACTAATTTTTGTAGTGTTTTTATTATAATCAATTAAGCTTTCCCCATATCCATTAAAGGCTTTTATATACCAGTAGGTATTTTGAGAATTTCTTACAGGCATTGACCAGTCAAATTCAATTGAGCCTTTATTATTTTTACTTAAATTGTTTCGTAGTTTCAATCCAAATTGTTGAGAATCATAAAGGTATTTAAGCTCAATATCTCCATATCCTAGATATTTATGGATATCTGGATTATCATCTCCCATATCATTGATATTTGATCCATCATAAAACCCTGCTTTTTTTGCTTTTTCAGGAAGTCTATACCAACCCTCAGCTTTTACAAAAAGATTATCCCATTGCCAAAAAGTTGCTAAAAAGAGTCGATCCCATGATCGTGATCTATAACCATCTTGACCATTTGACTGGTGTCTATATCCAAAGCGAACCGCTTTTAGGTTACTAAGCTGATCAAATTCATAAGAGGTTGGAATACTTACAAATATCTCTGGAGTATAGTTCGTCTCTCTAAAAGGGGCTGAGTCTGCATACAATTGCCACCAAACATGTTGTGTATATCCTAGGGTGATATATTCATTGAAACCAAAAAGATCATAACTAAGATTTTTTTGTAGGCTTAGCTGAAATTCACTTTCTAAGTTGTTATCATATTTCTCTGTAGGATTATACACGCTAGAATAGTGTTTGGTGTAATTTTGAGTAGAATATGAAAGTGGCAAGATATAGTTTGTATGATATGGCATAAGACCAAAATCTTTATTGACTATTTTTTCTACTTCATTTTTTACATTCTCTGAGCTTAGGTCAAGCTTGCTATACATAAATTGAAGTCCATGTTGATTGTTTTCACTGTCATCTTGAGATTCAGTGATATCTACTTTTTGTTCTTTAGGTGTATGAGTAGTTTTTGTGATATATTGATAAGTTGATGAGGCTTGTTTGTACCAATATAAGGAGTTTTGTATATTTTGCTCAACCCCTAAGCCTTTTTCATAAAAACTTGCAAGGAGATATTGGGCTTCTTTATTTCCTTTGTTTGCTTCTTTTTGGATAATAGGAAAAGCTTTTTCATACTCTTTATTTTTATAATACTCTAACCCTTGGGTATAGTTTATTATATTATTTGCACTAAGAGATAGTACAAAGATAGATAGGATGAAAAAGCTTTTAAACATATTTTATTATTTGATCTCCCATGCTTTACATATACTAAGCAGTTGTCTGTTTTTTGCAAAAAGAGTGTGCATTTGTCTTAAGATATTTTTTAAGATCACAACAGTATCTGTGACATAAGGACCTTTATTAAGCATCACACAATCAGCTCTTTGAGCAAAAGCAGCGTCTGTGACTTCCGCTCGGCTTGGAAGATTGTTTTTCATTTGCCCTTCTAGGATCTGTGTTGCATAGATAACTGGCACATGGGCAGCTTCACAGATATTAAGAATCTCCTCTTGGATATATGGAAGATTATCAAAACCAACTTCAATAGCCAAGTCACCTCGAGCGATCATAATGGCACAGTTTTCCCATAAAATCAGTTCTTTTAGGATCTCTGGAAGATTTCTTAGAGCTGTTTTTGTCTCTATTTTTGGAGCGATAGCAGTCGTAGTTTTATCTTTTTGTGTAAGAAGAGTTTTTAATATTTGGATATCCTCTTTTGTTTGAGCAAAAGATACTCCAATGATATCTGCAAACTCTACGATAGTCTCAAAATTGTTCTTATCAGACTCTGTAATTGCATCAATTTGTAGATCTGTACTTGGAAAATTGATCCCTTTTTCCTCTTTGAGTACAGTTCCATTCTCTTTTGCCAAAAATACTTGACAAATAAGACCAAGATCGTTTGAACCAAGTACTTTACATCCGATCTTTCCATCATCAATATAGATAATATCATCTATTTTAACATATGGAAAAATATCTTTATTACTACAGCTTATGATCCCTTTATATATCTCCCCTTGATACTCAAAATCGGCTTGACCAAGGATGTTTTTTTGAGCAATTATGATCTTATCATCTTTAAAAAGACGTATCTCTTCAGGTAGTAGCTCATAATTATAGAGTCTGCTTAAAATAGATTCTTTTTCATCATTACTATAAACAAGTTCAGCTGTAGTATTCTCAAAAATAGTGATCTTTTTATCTGCTTCAATAAAGAGTTTTCCATCCTCTTGTAAGATAAGATAGGTTTGACTTTTTTCTCTCTCAAAATCATCAATACTAATAGCTTGCGCTTTTCTAGCTTCTTTATAAAACTCTTCACTTACTACAAGAGTAGATATTCTATTACCCTCTATATCTTTATACCCTTTTGATGTAAGAGCAGAAGGATCTTTTAAAGAGAGTAGTTGTACTTTTTTAGGCTCTCTCCAAGAACCGATTCGAAAAGGGGTAAAGATCTTTTCGATTTTTTGTGTTCGATTTTTAGGTCCAGCTAAATCCACATATATCTTTGTATATTTGTCTTGCTTTTCATTTTCCTCTTTTATATACTTTGCCATAATTTGCCAAACATTTGGATTATCATGAGCTGTATTGATTCGAAGAACAGATGCTCCATTTGCAATAAGTTCACTAATAAGTTGTGGTGAATCTGCTGCTTCTGTTGGTAGAGTTACCATCACTCTTGTTTTAAAGCTTTCCTCTTGCTTTCCAAATACTTTTGCATTTTGAAGCATAATTTTTTTTGCATCATCATAATTTAAAGCATTAAGATCATTATCTGTTTGGGTAGACTCTTTATTTAAAAGTTGTGAGAGGATAAAGATGTCTTGATTGATAGAGTTGATCACACAACTTTGAGCTCTTCCTAAAGAAGAAAGCCCTAAGTTTGTAAGTTCACTTTGGAGTTTTGTAATATCTAAAGATCGAAGCTTTAGATATGCTTCTAGATTTTGTAAACTTTGATTCTTTTGTGTGGTATCAATTTGACCAAGGATCTCTTGTTTTAGTTGTAATAATTCTTCATAAGTATTTTGTATAATTTTTTCCATTTTATTTTACCATATGTGAAGCCATCTGTAAAAGGTTTTTAGATAGTTCATATTTTTGTGAATTGACATAATTAATTGTGACAAATTCAAATTGAGAGTTTTTGTATACCACGACAAGTCCATCATTTGTATCATTTTTTAAGAGTTTATCTAGAGCAAAAGTCACAAACTCTGTTGCCATAAGTCTATCAAATACTGTTGGATTTCCACCTCTTTGGATATGTCCTAGAGTAGTAGCTCTTGTTTCAATTCCCACATCGTTTTCAAGCCATTGAATCAGTTCGTTTGTTTTTTTTGTTCCCTCAGCTACGATACATACAACATATAATCTTCCATGTTCTATTTGAGAGCGAAGTTTTAACCCAAGAGAATCTAAACTGTATTCAAGCTCAGGAATTATACAAACTTCAGCTCCACAAGTGATAGCTGAAACTAATGCTAAATACCCACAATCTCTCCCCATCGTCTCGATTACACATCCACGTTTGAATGAAGCTGATGTATCTCTTACTGCGTCTGTTGCACCTCTGATGATATTTAAAGCAGTATCAACACCAAGACAATAATCTGTTCCAAAAATATCATTATCAATTGTAGATGGAACTCCTACAAATTGGATACCAAAATCTTTATAGAACTGATTTAAAGCTCTAAAAGATCCATCACCTCCTAAGATCACAAGTTTATTGATCCCATGACTTTGAAGATTATCAAAGGCTTGTTTTCTATACTCATATTCAAAAAATCTTTTTGAACGAGATGACCGCAGAATCGTTCCTCCTTGATGGATGATCCCTGCTACATCTTGATGGGATGCTGATTTGATATTTCCATCAATAAGACCCTCTAATCCATCATAAATAAGATAAGGTTGAATATCATTTAGATAACAATAATCGACAAATTGCTTAATGGCAGGGTTCATCCCTGCACAATCTCCTCCAGAGGTTAGTATCGCTATGGACATTTGGTTTCCTTAATTTATTGGAATTTTTTTACTAAGATATTTTTCCCAAGTTCAACACCTGGTTGATCATATGTATTTACTTCTAACATTGCTCCAACAAGTGAAGTAAGTAGCTCAAAATACATAATAAGTGTTCCAGTATTTTTTTCACTTGCTACACTTAAAGAGATCTTATCAGCTGGAACACCACTGTCAATAACACTTTGCATAGTTGCATCACATTGGGCATTGATTAGTGTATTAAAGCTATTTCCATTGATATAATCAGTTTTTTCAATATGTTTTAATGAGATATTAGGAATTGATCTATCATCTTCAAAATCATCAATATTCATAAAAGTCACTGTTTTATCACGAGGACCTTCTATGATAAGTTGTAAAAATGAGTGCTGATCTACTGAACCTGTTAGACCAATTGGTGTAAGTCCCACATGTTGTCCATGTTTATCAATTTTTCCTAAAGATTCTCCCCAAAGTTGTACATACCATTTTGAGAAGTTTTCTAGTGAATTTGAGTACGAAAATACTACATTGATAGATTTTGAATCTCTATTCTTATAAAGATAATACGCTTTTTTTAGTAAATGATCTTCATTTCTATCAAAGAAACTATTTACAAATTCACCCGCTCCATCAAGTAAAGAGTCCACATCATATCCAGCTAAGAAAAGTGGTACTAATCCAACTGAAGTAAGTACTGAAAATCTTCCACCCACATTACTTGGCATATTAAACTCTTTGATTCCATATTCACTTGCAAATTGGCTTAAAATAGACCCAGGATCAGTAATAGCGATAAGTCTATGGGAATCAGCACTGTCTAGATCAAAGTTTAGATTTGCCATAATTGTTTTAAATGTAGAGATCGTTTCAATCGTTCCACCAGATTTTGAGATAAGAACTACTGCACAATTGTTTTTTACAAATGAGTTAAGTTTTGAGCTGATATCTACAGGATCAGAGTTTTCAAAAAAGATGATTCTTTTTCCATTGTCTCTTTTATGACAAAGAAGTGAATCTATCGCTTTTGCACCAAGTGAAGATCCACCAATTCCTACTACAATAATATTTTTTGCATCAGTAATAGTCGTATTTGTTTTTGTATACTCTTTAAGCTCACAAATAACATCACGTGAAGTCTCAGGTAATTTATAATACCCGATCTCTCCACTATCACATTCAGATTTTACTTCTAAAAAGGCATTTTCTAAAACTTGATCTTCATAGTCCGATTCATAAAAATTGCTAGGAGTATGAAAAGTAATCATTACTTTTCCCCTACGAATTTAACCATATCAACTAGTCTTGAACTATACCCCCACTCATTATCATACCATGCAAGTACTTTTACAGTATTTCCATCAACTACACTTGTCATATCTGGTACAAATGTTGAACTATATGAGCTTCCAATAAAGTCACTAGAAACTCTTTTATCATTATCAACCTCAATTAATCCCTCAAATGATGCAGTAGCAGCTTTTTCCATAGCTTCGTTTACTTGCTCTTTTGTTACTTCTTTTTTAAGGTTAACTGTAAGATCTACTACAGATACGTCAGCAGTTGGAACTCTCATCGCATATCCGTTAAGTTTTCCTTTTAAGTGTGGCATTACAAGAGCAATTGCTTTTGCAGCTCCAGTTGTAGTTGGGATCATATTGA
>CBETOJ010000110.1:0-5779 GCA_965537725.1 uncultured Campylobacterales bacterium
GTTCCCATATATTATCAAAATTAATAGTACTTTGATAAAAAAGACTGTAGAATAACTTTGATTTTATATGATGGAGAAATAGTTTAATGTTTGGTTTTATCAAGAAAAAACTTAGTTACAAAATTATGTTTGCTTTATTTTTTTTACTCAGTATCAGTAATATGAGTATCATCTATTTTGTGACTCTACAAGTTGCCAATAATTCAATAGAATCTAAAAAAGATAATTTATCTATGTTGAGTGAATCAATTTTTCAATCTCTTAGAAATGCTATGAATACTGGTGATGTTCAGGTTATTAGTGATGCAGAAAAAGAAGCTAGCCAAATTAAAGGGGTTGATAGCTTATTTGTAGCAAAAAGTAAGCCACTCATTGAACTCTATGCTCCTGATACACAATTTACAAAGGATGAGAAACTTATACAAAGTTTTAATACAAAACAAACACAAATCTTAGAAATAGATGATAATGATGAACATAAAATTAGAATGATCAAGCCTATGATCGCTAAACAAGAATGCTTAATGTGTCATGCAAATCAACAAACTGGTGATGTAGTTGGAGTCATTGATCTCACTTTCTCGTTAGAAGAGGTTGATTCACAAATCCAAGATATGGTTATAGATATATTTATTATTGCATCTATTCTTGGGTGGATCACATTATTTATAGTATTTTTTATCGTTAAAAAAGCCACAGATCCACTTACTACTTTAAAAGATGCCATTTGGGCTCTTACGAAATATTCTAGTGCAAACCAAGAGATCAATGTAAAAACCTCTGATGAAATAGGAGAAGTTGCAAAATATTTTAATATTTATCAAAAAAATATTCGAGATATAATGGTACAAGATCAAGCTGTTGTTGAGGCTGTTGAAGGCTCAATTCATATGGTTCGATCAGGTTTTTTCAACTATAAAGTTCAAGAAACCACACAAAATAGATCAACTGAAGATCTTAAAAATGCTGTAAATGAGATGATCAGTGATTTTAATAATAAACTAGAGATTATCAATAAAGCTTTAATTGAATATGGAAATGGTAACTTTGATTATAAGTTTAATATAGATGGAACAAGTGGACATATGGGATCTTTGGTTATGAGTACCAAAGCTTTAGGAAATAATGTTTCTGAACTTCTTGCTATGATCCTGCAAAGTGGAGAACATCTTTCAAAAGATATTGATATCCTTTCAAAAGCTGCACTATCATTATCTCAATCTTCAAATGAACAAGCAGCATCTTTAGAAGAGACTGCGGCTTCAGTAGATGAAATAGCGAATAATATAAAACAAACAACATTAAATGTTACCAAAATGGCTGCTTTGTCAGACCAAGTGCTTGATTCTACTCAAAATGGTCAAAACCTTGCAAATCAAACTTCAAGTGCGATGAATGAGATCAATAGTAAAATAGATGCAGTAAATGAAGCTATTGAAGTGATTGATCAAATTGCATTTCAAACTAATATCCTCTCACTTAATGCAGCTGTTGAAGCAGCAACTGCTGGAGAGGCTGGAAAAGGGTTTGCAGTAGTTGCTGGGGAAGTAAGAAACCTAGCTTCAAGATCTGCTGAAGCTGCAAACGAGATTAAAACACTTGTTGAATCAACCACACAAACAGCTAAAACTGGGAAAAATATTGCTGATGATATGATTGGTGGATATAAAGAGTTAAGTGAAAAAATATTTGAAAACAAAGAGATGATCGATAATATCACAACTGCTAGTAAAGAGCAAGAAAGAGGAATTGCTCAAATTAATGATGCAATTAATATCTTAGATAAAAATACTCAAGAGAATGCATCTGATGCACAAAATATCAATAATCTTGCTAACTCAGTGAAAAAACTCTCAGATACACTTATAGAAGCTGCAAGCTATGCCCAATATGATAAACGGGCAAATGAACAGATCTGTGATATCGCTTTATCGAATAATCTTAATAAACTAAAACTAGACCATATCGTTTTTAAAGAAAAAAGTTTTGAAAATCTTGAGACAAAACAACAGCATACTGTAACTAAATGTACAGAGTGTAATCTGGGAAAATGGATGAATAGTGCTGAACAACAAAACCATACTTATACCCAATCAGAAAACTGGAAAAACCTACAACACAATCATGAAAATGTGCATCAACTTATCCAGCAATTTGTCAACTCTAACGCGGATATCAATGTTTCAAATAATAAACTTGTAGAAATAGCAAAAGAGATTGAAGCTTCTACAGAAAAAGTATTTGAATCTCTTAACCAAGTAAAACGAGAAAATTGCCAATAAAAAACTGATTGAGTTACGATAAAGTAACTCAACAGTATACTTTTGATATAATCGACTTTAAATTTTTTGTAAAAAATAATAAGTTATGGAGTTTGAATACAAATGAATATCCTAATAATTGGAAGTGGTGGAAGAGAATATTCAATAGGTCTTGCTATAGCAAAAGAGAATCAGCATGAGATATTTTTTATGCCAGGAAATGGTGCTACAGATACCCTTGGTACAAATATCAATATAAAAGATCATAATGAGTTAGCCTCATGGGCAAAAGAGAATGTAATTGATCTTACTATTGTGGGACCTGAGCAACCTTTAGTTGAAGGGGTTGTTGATATTTTTAAAGAGCAAGGCCTTACTATCTTTGGACCAAGTCGTGCTGCTGCTCAATTAGAGGGCTCTAAAGTATATATGAAAAATATTCTCAAAAAATATAATATTCCTACAGCTGCTTTTATAGAGACTTCAAATAAAGAAGAAGCTTATAGTTTTATTGATTCAATGAAAAAAACTCCAATTGTAGTAAAAGCTGATGGACTTTGTGCAGGAAAAGGTGTAATCATTGCTACTTCTAAAGAGGAAGCAAAAGATGCAGTAAATGGAATGCTGAGTGGTGAAAGCTTTGGAGATGCAGGGACAAAAGTTGTTGTAGAAGAGTATTTAGATGGCTATGAACTTTCCATTTTTGCTATATGTGATGGAGACAACTATAAGGTACTTCCTGCTGCACAAGATCATAAAAGAGTAGGGGATGGAGACACTGGACCAAATACTGGTGGTATGGGTGCTTACGCTCCAACTCCACTTGTAAATGAAGATATTTATAAAAAAGTAGAAGATCGAGTTATCAAACCTACATTAGAGGGAATGAAAAACGAAGGTGCTCCTTTTGAGGGGGTCCTTTTTATAGGAGTAATGGTTGTAGATGGTGAGCCAATTATATTAGAATATAATGTACGATTTGGTGACCCTGAATGTGAAATACTTATGCCATTACTAGAAACTCCTGTAAGTGAACTTTTTTATAAAGGTGCAACAAAACAACTAGATAAACTGGATATTAAAATAAAAAATGAATATGGTGTTGCCATTGTAATGGCAAGTGCAAACTATCCCTATGGAAGTAGTGAACCTGCTGAAATCATTGTAGATGATATTCATGATGAAGAGCTTCTAGCAAACTCTCATATCTCTTATGCTGGAGTAAGTAAAGAGGATGATAAACTTTTTGCTACTGGTGGAAGAGTTTTATTATGTATCGGTTTTGGAGAGAATATTAAACTCGCAAGAGATAGAGCATATGCCCTTTGTGGTCAAGTTCATTTTGCTGGAAAAAAATGTAGAACAGATATCGCATATCAGGCTTTAAAATGAGTGAAAACAAAAATCAGCAAGATATAGATAATCTTCAACTTGCTTCAATGTCATCAAGGATAAAAGCATTTATTATAGATGACATCTCTATTACTTTAATTGTAGCCCTTATGCTGTGGGATACTATTGCAACAAGTGGCGGGGATTTTATTACAGTAATGGGAATTATGAATAGTGCTTTTTTTCAAATAGTTTTACTAAAATTTATCTATCAAACATTTTTTGTTTGGTACTATGGAGCAACTATAGGAAAGCTTATAGCAAAAATACGTGTGATCGATTATGATGATTTTGGTAGAGTAACTCTCATGAATAGTGCTGTAAGATCTGCGGGTAGAATCGTAAGTGAGATGTTATTTTATATTGGATTTTTAATAGCTTTTTATACTGAGTCAAGACAAACCTTTCATGATAAATTTGGGAAAACACTTGTTGTAAATGCATAAATTACTCTTTTTTTCACTCTTTTTTTTTACTTTTATATCTGCTAACTCATTAGAAAATGATGCAAAAGTCGATATTCTAGCGAAACACATTACAACAAAAAATAATATCTTAACTGCCACTGGTGATGTGGTAGCTTATTCGCCTACTTACTATATCACTGCGCAAAAGCTGATTTATGATCAAGAGAAAAAAACATTAGAGTTCTTTGATGATGTAACTATTGTACGAGCCAATAGTGAAACAAGTTTTTCTGAATATATGTTTTTAAACTTACAAGATGAGATTAAAACAACTCAACCTGTTGTTTTAATTGATGAAAATAGTAAGATGTGGTTTAGCTCAGAAAAAATAGAATCACAACAAAAACAATACAATTTTAATTCAACTACATTTTCAAGTTGTGAATGCGACGATCCTGATTGGAGTGTACTTTTTTCAAGTGGTGACTATGATGCCCAAAATCAATGGGTCAATATGTATAACACAACTTTATATATACAAGATGTTCCCGTGCTTTATACCCCATATTTTGGTTTTTCTACTAATAATAAAAGACAAACTGGACTTCTTCCTCCAACTATAGGTTTCTCAGATGGAGAAGGACTTCTTTATGCTCAACCTATTTATTATGCACCAGCTGTAAACTATGATGTTGAATATATTCCACAAATCAGATCAACAAGAGGGCACGGACATAATTTAAAGTTGCGTTATGTTGATTCGATATATTCCAAACTTCAAATTGAGAGTGGAATCTTTTATGATAATAAATCATATTATGAAAAAGAACAATTAACAAATAAAAAACACTATGGCTGGAATATCTCTTATGATAGAGCAAAACTATTTTCTTATTCTGATCATCAAGATGGATTAAAACTCTATATAGTTGATATGAATGATATTGATTATGTAAATACTCAACACGATGATGATACAAGCCATTATGATGATAAATTTTTAACCTCATATGTAAAATACTTTTATAATACCAATGATTTTTATGGTGATATTGAAGTGAAAAAATATGAAGATGTTAGCTTAGACAATTATGATTCAATTTTACAAGATAGACCGATAATCAACTTTCACAAATATTATGACTCTATTTTAAATGATAATTTTATCTATTCCTTTGATTCAAACTTTAATAGACAAACAAGAGATATAGGTACAGGAGTTGATCGAATGGAGCTCTCAGTACCTGTTTTATATACTAAAAACTTTTTTGATGATTATTTAAGTATATCTATTGGAGAGAAGCTTGATTACCTTTATATGGGATATTTAAATAATTCCGATCTAGATAATGGAAGTTATGCAACTTTAACTCACTCAATCGATCTAAATACAAATCTCTTGAAACTTTACGATGACTTTTCACATGGAATTCAATTAGGGTTAACATATACAAATCCCCACGATCTTATTAAAACAGGAGATCTTTACAATATAAATACTAATAATGTGGCTATTAGTGATTTTCCAATTACAACTACAGGGGAACAGATATCACTCTATCTTGACCAAGCATTTTATGAAAACTCAAATTTCAACTCTTTATTTGAACATAAAATAGCTCAAAACTGGAATTATAATGAGTTTAAAAACAGTTATGAAAAAGGTGATCTAGAACAAGATCTATTAATCTATTTTGGAAATAATATATTCTCAAATAG
>CBETOJ010000111.1:0-5759 GCA_965537725.1 uncultured Campylobacterales bacterium
CATGATTATCTAAATATTCTTGGCTTAGTGGCTCTTTTGTATAGTTCAGTGTAAATTCACTTTTATTTTGAATATCTTGAATTGCAACTATTCTTATAGGATTATATTTTATTGCTAAATTTGGTTTTTCTGAATGATTTATGTAACTGTATTTTGTTCGAAAAGGTCTAACTAATAATGTCTTGGTATCCAATGCATTCCATTTCATAAAATATAATCTTTATGCTTTACAAGATCTTCTTCTAATAGATTAGAAAGCTTATTATAATCATCCCAAAGCATTACTTGACCATCTAAAACTCCAAGAATTGTCTCTTTTTTAATATTAGATGTTGCAAATAAACCCCATCCATGTATTTCACTTTTTCTAATTTGAGAAAAGCTTATGTTATTAATAATATATCTTGATAAATCAGGGTTCACCATTAGATCTCATCCACATGGTTAATTACTCTATGTAAAGAGAGATTTTCATTGTAAAGTCTTTGGATCATTTTTACCACATCTTCTTTTTGAAGTTCAGCTCTCTCACCTGATTTTCTACATATAAGTTCTACAAGTCCATCTTCAAGCTTTTTTCCAACTACTATAGCATATGGAAAACCAATTAGTTCAAAATCTCCCATTTTAAATCCAAATCGCTCTTTTTTTCTATCATCTATAATAGTATCGATTCCATTTGATTTAAGCTCTTCGTAGATATCAAGTCCTGCTTGAAGCTCATTCTCTTTTTTCCCATTTGACACAATCACATCTACAAAAAATGGTGCAGTATCTTTAGTCCAAATACACCCTTTATCATCATGACTTTGCTCAATCACTGCAGCTACTAGTCTACTTACACCAATTCCATAAGTTCCCATAACAAAAGGTTGAGACTTCCCATTTGCATCTAAAAAGTTTGCTTCTAAGGGTTCAGAATATTTTGTTCCTAGTTGGAAGATATGTCCTGCTTCGATCCCTTTTGTATGAGATAATGTCCCACCACAACAGCTACATTCGTTCCCCTCAGCAACTGCAATAAGATCAGCATACACTTCCTCTTCTTTACAACAAACCTCAACTCCTGTTAAATGGTAGTTTTCTTCATTTGCTCCCGTGATCATCTCTGTTTCATCTTTTAGTTCATTGTCAATAAAATAAGTGATATTTTCAGGAAGATCCACTAACCCAACATATCCAGCTACAAGTCCAAGCTCTCCTATCTCCTCTTCACTAGCATCAACAAGTTCTAAAGCATTTACAGCATTGAGTGCTTTTGTCTCTTCAAGCTCATCATCCCCTCGTACAAAGAATACAACTATTGATGTTTCCTCTTCAAAGATCGCTTTTTTGATCACTGCTTTGATAGTTTGTGATGGTTTTACTTTTAAAAAATCACTTACCTCTTCAATTGTTTTAGTATTTGGAGTCTCAATTTTTCCACTTCCAATTGAAGCAGTATCTATAACTCTAGGTTTTCTAGTCGCTGCTTCTATATTTGCTCCATACTCACAGTTATCACATACTACAATCGTATCTTCTCCACTATTGGCTAGGATATGAAACTCTTTTGATCCACTTCCACCAATCGCTCCACTATCAGCTTCTACCACTCTAAAATCTAATCCAAATCTAGAAAAGATCTTTTTATAAGTCTCTTCCATATGGTGAAACTCTCTTACCATATCCTCATCAGACTCATGGAAAGAGTATCCATCTTTCATCAAAAACTCTCGCCCTCTCATAAGACCAAATCTAGGTCTTGCTTCATCACGAAACTTTGTATTGATCTGATAGAGATTTATTGGTAAATCTTTATAGCTTGTGACTCTATTTTTTACAAGTTCTACCATCGCTTCTTCATTGGTAGGGCTTAGTACAAAGTCATTATTTTTTCTATCTTTGATCCGTAACATTTCAAGACCCATTTTTGAAGCTCGTCCACTTTTCTCCCAAAGTTCAAGTGGAGTGACAAACCCAAGTTGTACCTCTTGACAATTGGCCTTGTCAAGTTCCTCTTTTACAATTGCTCGAATCTTTTCTAAAACAATCTTTCCTAAAGGCATATAGTTATAAAGCCCCGCACCTTGACTGGAGATAAATCCACCTCGTATTAAGTATTGGTGACTTGGCAGGGTTGCGTCATTTGGTGTTTCTTTTGTTGTTGGTATAAAGCAGTTTGAAAATCTCATTATTTGTGTTCCTAAAAGTTTTTAAAGCTTGTATTTTACTATATGCTTACTTATTTTGAAGTTTGAGCTCTATCTCTTGTTGTAATTGCTCAATTTTATTTAAGATCTGCTGTTTTCTTTTTTGATCTGTTGTTTCTATGATCTTTTTTTCCAAAGCCAAAACATCCGCTTCTAGTCTATGGACCTCTTGTTGAAGCATATCTTTTTTAATGCTTTTATATAAAAATAGAGTAATTCCTAGTACAAAAAAGACTAAAGTGTAGATAAACACTTGTCCAACTACACTTACATCATTAAGGTATAAATAAGTAAGAAGTAAAAATATAATAATCGCTGGTATAAGTATAAACATAGTATTTATATTAGCAAAATAACATTACAAGGAAGTTACACAACTACTCTGGCTTTTTATACCCTAATTTTGTCATCACATCCATAGGGCTCATATCATAGTTTTCAACTGTAGTTTTAAACTTATCATCTGCTTTGGCTTCGATTCCTAAAGTTTTTAGTTTTATTATAAACTCTTCAGTAGTGATCCCTAAAGTCTCAGCCACATCTTTGATCTGTTTTTTCCCTAAACCTGTTAATACAATGCTCTTTTCTCCAGATTTTTCAAAGTTTTTCTTTAAAAGGTTATAGATAAACTGTGGACTTACACGATTCTCTTCTGCTATTTGAGATAAAGACTTTGTGAGCTCATAACTTATCCCATTGCTTTTAAGGATCTCTTCACTCTTTACTAGATCATATCCCATCTTTTTGCAAAAGCTTTTAAGCGAACTTAGCTCAGCATGGGAATATGGAGCTGTGCCATACTCTTTTTCCCAACTCTCTTTTATATCTTCACCAAAGTCTGTAAAAGATGAAAAAGGTGTGACCTCACTTAAAGTCCCTGCGACAAAAATAAGTGTTATAACAAAAGCTATCACCATATCTTTTGTAAATACTACCATCTGCTTTGCTTTGTTTTTCATATAACTTGTCATTGGTTTCCAGTTATAATACACATGTAAAATCGTAGCTATAATAAAGAGTACCATCATGGTTGAATGTAATGCACCATATTGCTCTTTAGTAAGCCCAAATATCTCCCAGTTTGCCCAGTTTGCAATTCTCCCAGGAGGAGCTATAAAAAGTATAATCCCAGTATAGGTCATAACGATCATTGCCCAAAGCATCGTAAGTGAAGTTATTTTTTTTAGATTCATTGAAGTAGCTCCATAATTTCTTAAATTTTAGAAATTATAGAACATTATTGTTAACGAAATATTAAATTATTAAAGAAGTGATATGATACGCTATAAAACTCATGATCCATGCTACCGCTGTGGTAAAGATAAAAAGATACCCAAGATATTTATATCCACCCGCTTCTTTTGCAAATACCATAGAAGCTGCAAAACAAGGAAGATAGATCATCGCAAAAACTACAAAAGCAACAGCTGATGCCAATGGGATTTGCCTTTTAAGCTCACTTAATAATCTCTCATCATCTTCTGTGACCTCTTCTCCTACATTATATAAGATTCCAAGAGTTGCTACAACTACCTCTTTTGCCGCCAATCCCGTCTCAAGGGCAACGGAGAGTTTCCAATCAAATCCAAGGGGTGCAAAGAAAGGCTCACTCGCTTTTCCAAGCTGTCCTAGATAACTTTGTTCTAACTGTAATGCAGGATTGTCGCTTTCACTCTTTGGATAAGTACTTGCAAACCAGATCAGCATAGAAGCAGCCAAAATAAACGTACCCGCTTTTTTCAAATAGGACCATGCTTTTTGCGAGACGATCATATAGATCAGTTTTAAACTCGGGAACCGATATTTTGGCATCTCCATTACAAACGGTTCGTCCTCCCCTCGAAAGACGTACATTCTTAAGATCTTCGCCATAAATAGACCTAAAAACGCTCCGGAGATATAGATCAAAAAGAGAATATTTCCAGCAGCTTCTTGTGAAAAAAACGCCCCCGTAAACAATACATAGATAGGGAGTTTTGCCCCGCAGCTCATAAAGCCTATTACAAAAAGAGTGATCAATCTGTCCTTTTCATTTTTCAGGGTTCTTGTAGCCATATACGCAGGAACCGAACATCCAAATCCGGTCACAAGAGGGATAAAACTTTTTCCGTGGAGCCCGAACTTATGGAAAAATCCGTCCAGTAAAAAAGCAACCCTGCTCATATATCCCGTCGTTTCAAGTAAGGCTATACCGATATACAAAATGATGATATTTGGTAAAAACAGCACCACCGCTCCGACTCCAGCAATAATACCGTCCACGATCAATGAACGCAGTCCCTCATGGGCAATATTAGCTCCTACAGCTTCCCCTAACCAAGCAAATCCCATATCGATATAGTCCATAGGGATAGATCCAAGCTCAAAGGTTAACTGAAATAATCCCCACATTAAAAATAAAAATATCGGGATTCCGATAAATTTATTGATCAATATGTGATCGATCTTTTTGGTGGTTGATTTCGGTTTCAAAGGATCTTTTGTCTTCACCGTTTCCGTTTTTATCCCGTGGGCGATCGAGTGATACTCCTGAGTCCGTATCTCTTTCATATCTTCGCATTCAAAATAATCCGTAATCTTTTCAACAGCGATTAAAAGTTCCCCCTGAAGCTGTGCAAAGATAGGTTTGTCATGAATATAACTATAAAACTTCTCATCTTCAAAAACAAGCTTTAAAGCCATCTCCCTGTGTGAAAGATCTTTATAATGAAAGTTTTTTCCCGATAGGAACTGGGTGAGATTGTAAAGCTCTTCTTCTATAATATCGCTGTAGCTGATCTTAGAATAAAGCCTTCGATCGCTATCATAATAGTTGTGTACGATGTCTAAAAGCTCCTCTATCCCCTCTTTCGTATTGGCGCTCACCGCAACTACCGGGATACCGATGATAGCTTCTATTTGCTTCACGTCGATCTCCAAGCCCTCATTTAAAGCTTCATCGTACATATTTAGGGCAATCACCATTTTTTTATTCAGCTTTAAAAGCTCCAACGTTAAAAGGAGGTTTCTCGTAAGGTGGGTAGCATCGATCACATTGATGATAATATCGTAATCTTTCTCCTGCAGATAATCTTTTGCTACCTTTTCCTCCGTTGAAAACCCGTGGATCGAATAGGTTCCTGGAAGGTCGATCATCTGTACTTGATGACAATGGTGTTCAAAACAGATCTCTGTTTTTTCAACGGTTACTCCGCTAAAGTTACCGACTTTCAGCCTGGCATTGGACATTGCATTGATAAGGGAAGATTTTCCTACATTTGGCTGCCCTGCAAGGACGATTTTCATAGGAACCATTTAAAGCACCTCTACTTCAATACTTTTTGCTTCTTCCGTCCGAAGGGCCAAAGAGGTATCTTCTACTATGATCTCTATGGTATTTTTGGCAAGACTGGTATTTTCCACTTCTATCACACTATTTTTAAATATCCCAAATGAATAGAACCTCTGTTTTAGTTCATCATTGCAGGTAATATTTATAACTTTTGCTTTTTGTTTTGTATTTAATTGTGATAAATTCATTTTCTACTCCATATACAAATTTAATTATAGAAATGATAACCATTATTA
>CBETOJ010000112.1:0-5745 GCA_965537725.1 uncultured Campylobacterales bacterium
TACGCTCCCAAAAGCTATGGAAAAGATTGATAGTTTAGAGGAGTTATAATGGAAAGTTTTATTCTTATACTTAGTTTTATAATAGTATTTGGTGGTATTGGATATGTTTTAAAAGATATGTTTAAACATTTTGATACTAAAGTAAATCATTAGTAGTATTTGTTAGTTTATAATATCCTCTAAATTATTAAGTACCCGACTACTTATATGACAATCTTTTACACCATCAAGTAATCTCTCCATATCAAACCCAAGCCTATCTAAACTCTCTTTTTGTTTTACAATATACTCTTTCATAATATCACTATCAAATTCAGGATGAAACTGTACTCCCCAGATAGTTTTGCTATATCTTACAGCCTGGTGTTTTTCATGGGAGTTTTTCGCTAGGACTATTGCACCTCGTGGAAGTTTGATAGCACTTTGATAGTGGGTTTCATGGGCGTAAAATTTCACTGGGATATTTTTTAGTATGGGGTCATTTTTTGCTAAGAAAAGTTTTTTTATTTTTACACTTCCTATCTCTTTGCCTTTTTTATTAAAATCACTTTGTCCACCTAAGGCTTTTGCTATAAGTTGGTGTCCGTAGCAGATACCTAGTAGTGGGATATTTTTTTGTTTGATTTTTTTGATATATCTTTCTAGTTTGAGACTCCATTCTAACTCTTCACTTACCATGGAATGTGAGCCAGTTATTATAAAACCTTTGGCACTAGTTAGGTTTGGGAGTGTTTGATGTTTGGCTATATCGATTGTTTTGATTTGTCTGTTAGGGGTTTTTAAGACTTTGATGATCCAATCTTCAAAGTCTCCAAGTTCTTTTTTTGTACTTTCAAAGGTGTCACCAGTTTTTAAGATGTAAAGATATTTCAAGGGTTTACTCCAAATTTATTTGAAAGAAGTTTAGTATAAATTTGGAGTTTTCAAAAGAGGTTTATTGTATAAAAAGTAGGAAGTTTTAGCTCATAAAATAGGGTAGGAAAAATATCACTACACAAAAAACTGAGACGATGATCGCAGTGTAAAACTGAGCGATCGCTTTTTTATCTTTACTATTTTTAAGTTCTTCATAGCTTTTATACTCTTTAAAAGCATTATTAAAAGATATCACTGCTCGAAACCCAAGAATAAAAAGTGCTAGCCATGTGATCCATGTCATGGCGTTATAGCTATATATTACTGCTTCCATCTATTTCTCCGATAGCTTATCTAGAATATACATCTCCATATCGGCATGTTTGATATCCTTTTTCATCGCTTCATCATATATTTCAGCTACATCTTTACTAAACTCATCAAAGGGAAAGTGTGGAAAGTGCAGGCTCCACATATGTTTAATTCTTTGTTTGGTTACACAGTCTCGTGTCCACTCTTTAAAAAAGCTAAAGATACCAAAAAGTAAAGCTGTAAAAAATACAGCGAGTACAATTGAAGCATGACAATCTAAATGGATAAATATCTCGTGAGAGATAAAGGCTACAGGGATAATGACAACATGAGCTAAAAGTAAAAATACTATGTAGGCTTTTCCAAGCTTGAGTCTAAATCCAAGTTTTGTACCATCTAGTTTCATCCCTTCATTATAAAGGTAGTTTGCTTCTAACAGTTTATCTAGTTTTACAGGTTGTTTTGAGATATTATAAATATATGATATGATCTTTAACCGCAATGTATCTAACATCTATTTTCCTTCTTCATCCCCAATAAGTCCAGCTTCTTTTAAAAATGGACTATGGATAAAATCTAATTTTTTTATTCTATCGTAAGTTGCATAACTAAGATATAAAATATCTTTTGCGCGTGTTACTGCCACATAAAAAAGGCGTCTTTCTTCATCTAAACTTCCACCTTTACTCATCAAAGTTCGATTTGGAAATCTTCCATCCATAAGATCAACCATATATACCTCTTTAAACTCTAAGCCTTTACTAGCATGAACTGAGAGAAGATTGACTCCACCACCCTCACTCATCTCTCCACCACCTAAGATCATAGCATTGATAAAGTTATGCATATTTGTATGTCTTAGGGAGAGTTGTCTTAGAGTCTCTACTCTTCTTCTTGATTTTTCTAATGCTGTTTGTTTTAAAGTTGGATTGATAGTTCCATCTTTTTGTTTTGCACGGTTGTTAGAAAGAGTATCTAAAATAGTTTGGAAAAATTTATGCTCACTAATATGTTTGATCATACTTGCAGGGTTTTTTATCCGTTTTAGCTCTTTGAGTAAAAGATAGAGATCATATAAAAAGATTCCACCCTCTAAAGTAAGCTTTGGATGTTTTAAGATAGAGTTATTTAAAAACTTTGTCTCCCACCCTAGGTCTTTAAATTTTGCAGTACTTCCTATCTCTATAAAGTCATCAAAAAGCCCAAGTTGAACATTGGTAGTTTTATTGCTTTTGTAAGGTTTGATGATAGTATTATCAGGATTAAAAAGCCCATGTATAATATTCCCATGACCCACTCTTAAAAGTGCTTCAAAAATATCTTTTGCTATTGCTTTTCCTATGTTTTTTCCGTATTCTACTACGTGGATAAAGGCCATCATGTCATTATGTTTTACCATCATGACTATAAGATCAAGGACTACTTTTATCTCCCGTGAGTCAAAAAAGCTATGCCCACCTTTTCTTTTACAATCGATCCTCATCTCCCGTAAGTTTGCTTCGATTCCATCGGCACTTGAATTATTTCTATAGATGATCGCTATCTCATTTCTCTCAGTAAAGCTTTGTGAGATCTTTTTAGCGATAAATTCATATTGGTCATAGAGCTCATCAAATTTTAAAAGTTTTGGGATGTGATTTTCCTCACATCTCACCACTTGTAATGATTTTTCATAAATTCTTGGATTGTTTTGGATCACTTTATTTGCAAGATTTAAAATAGGAGCAGTAGATCGATAGTTTTTATTTAAGGTATGGACTGAAGCTCCTGTGTATCTTTCATCAAAAGAGGAGATGATACCAATATCACTTCCATTAAAAGCATAGATACTTTGATCATAATCCCCTACACAAAACAGACTTTTCGGTTTAAAGCCATCTAATATTTTCCCTTGTAAAGGATTAGTATCTTGATACTCATCTACTAAAATCTCTTGAAAGTCAAACTCTACCTCTTTTTGAAGATCAAGCATATTGGTTAAAAGATCATCAAAACTTACATAACCATACTCTTTTTTTAGTTTTGTAAATTCATCTATCACATCTTGATAGATTAAAGCATATCTTTTATGATCATTGTTTTTATTTTCTATCCATGTTTCAAAATCTTCATCATTGGTACTATTTAAAAAAAGGCTATAGATATCATAGAGATATCCACCATCATAAGGATTTGTATCTCCTGTATCTACAAAGACTCTTTTTTCATAAATAGATTTAAAAAGGGTTTTAAGCTCCCCTGGTTGTTTTAAAGTAAGGTTTTTCTCATAGTGTTTTAAAAGTTTATAACTTACACTATGAAAAGTTCCATTGAGGATCTTTTTTGCAGTGGCTTCATCAAAATATTTTGCAACTCTTGAGATCATCTCTGCTGCTGCTTTATTGGTAAAAGTGAGTAAAAGTATCTGTTCAGGCTGTACACCATTATTTAAAAGATGCCCTATACGTCCTACAATAGTAGAGGTTTTTCCAGTTCCTGCACTAGCAATTGTTAGGTTATAGCCTCGTTTTGCAGTGGCAGAAGTGAGTTGTTCAGTGTTTAGATTTGATAGGGGCATTTATAAGTATATATCCTTGAAGTTTGGATGAGATTTTATCATAATGAAAATATAAAACTATTTAAGATACCATATTGGTAAATTATTAGTATATAAGGTAAAACATGAGTATTTCAGATGAAACGATAGAAAAGATACGTAAAAGTAATTGTCATACAGACAATACATTTTTTCAAGCTGTTGAAGAGGTTTTAGATAGTTTAAAACCTATTTTAGAAAGTGATCCGATCTATAAAAGACATGCTATTTTAGATAGGCTTACTACTCCTGATCGTGAGTTTAAATTTAAAGTTGTATGGATGGATGATAATCAAAACATCAATGTAAATACAGGATATAGAGTCCAGTTTAATAATGCTTTAGGACCTTATAAGGGTGGTTTGCGGTTCCATCCAAGTGTAAATAGTGGTATCTTAAAGTTTTTAGGATTTGAGCAGATCTTTAAAAACTCTTTGACTGGTCTTCCAATTGGTGGAGCAAAAGGGGGAAGTGATTTTGATCCAAAGGGAAAATCTGATTTTGAGGTGATGAAGTTTTGTAATGCATTTATGACAGAGCTTCATAAACACATAGGACCTCGTATCGATGTTCCTGCTGGGGATATTGGTGTAGGCGGTAGAGAGATCGGATATCTTTTTGGTGAGTACAAAAAGATCACTTCATCATATGAGGGGGTTTTAACAGGAAAACCTTTTATATTTGGTGGAAGTCTTATGAGACCAGAAGCTACTGGATATGGATGTGTATATTTTACAGATGAGATGTTAAAGTTTGCAGGACAAGATGGATTTGAGGGGCGAATATGTACAGTAAGTGGAGCTGGGAATGTTGCTATTCATACTATAGAAAAACTTTATAAACTTGGAGCAAAACCTGTAACATGTAGTGATAGTAGAGGAACTATTTATGATGCAAGGGGAATTGATCTTGATACATTAAAAGATATCAAATTAAAGCGTCGTGAGAGTTTAGAAAAATATCTGACTTCTCATCCTGAAGCAATCTATACAAAGGTAGAGGATTATCCAGAGGGTGCACATGAAGTGTGGCAGATCCCATGTGATTGTGCTTTTCCTAGTGCTACACAAAATGAGTTGACTGAATTAGATGCAAAAACTTTGGTTGAAAATGGTTGTATCTCAGTAAGTGAGGGAGCAAATATGCCATCAACTCCTGAAGCGATCCATGTATTTAAAGCAAATGATATTTTATTTGCTCCTGCTAAGGCTGCCAATGCTGGAGGCGTTGCTGTAAGTGAATTTGAGATGTCGCAAAATGCTGGGATGGAGAAATGGACTTATGAGAAAGTGGATCATATGCTTGAAAAGACTATGAGACAGATTTGTAAAAGAGTCCATTTAACTGCTGAAGAGTATGGATGTCAAGGAAATTATGTGGATGGTGCAAATATTGCTGGATTTAAAAGAGTAGCTGATGCTATGATAGCAGAGGGGATTTAACCCTTCTGCTTTTAATCTCTTCTTATCTCCCTTGAAGGTTTTGCGATATGGAATCCTTGTGCAAAATCTATATCGATCTCTTTTAAGATCTCTAAGATCTCTTCATCTTCAACAAACTCTGCAACTGTTTGTACTTCAAGCTCACGAGCTAAAGAAACCATTGATTTTACAAAGGCAAGATCTTTTGGATCTTTTTTAATATTGATGACAAAATCTCCATCTATTTTAATAAAATCGATCTCCTCTCTTGTCCATCCTTTTCTCATAACTTGATACATAGAATTAAACACTTGTTTTGAAAGAGCTTCAGAGATTTTATGGTTTTCTTCAAGAGCTAGTTTGATATGAATATAAGAAGAGAAAAAGTAAAAAACAAAAAAAGCAATAGAGTAATTAAGAGTATAGAGACTCTAAAATAATTTTTAAGGGTTTTTATGAACATCAAGAACACCTTGTTATATTATATAGTAATCTAGATTGTAATAAAAATTTTATTTACTTTTGCTAAAGTTTATGAAAAAATTATTATCTTTACTTATAGTTTACAAATAAGGTTTGCTA
>CBETOJ010000113.1:0-5710 GCA_965537725.1 uncultured Campylobacterales bacterium
TACTGTAGTGAGAGATATGGCTGCTGAGGGTCAAACTATGATCTTTGTTGGTACTAAAAAACAAGCAAGTGAAGCTATTAAAAAAGCAGCTGAGTCTTGTGGTATGCCATATGTTAACAACAGATGGTTAGGTGGAATGCTTACAAACTACCCAACAATGAAAAAATCTATTAGAAAATTAGAAATTATCAAAAAAATGAGAGAAGAGGGTCAGCTTGACCTTTTAACTAAAAAAGAAGCATTAATGCTTACTAGAACTGAAGAGAAATTAGAGAGCTACCTTGGTGGTATCAAAGAGATGAAAAATCTTCCTGATATGATGTTCGTAATTGATGCAGTAAAAGAAAAAATTGCTATCTTAGAAGCTAGAAGACTTGGAATTAAAGTATTCGCTCCTTTAGATACAAACTGTGATCCTGATTTAGTAGATTATCCAATCCCAGGAAATGATGATGCGATCAGATCAATCCAATTATTCTGTGATGAATTTGCAGCGGCTATGAATGAAGGTAGAGCTGCACTTGCTGAAGCAAACGGTGATGAGCTAGAGGTTACTGAAGCTGAAATGGAAGCGGTAAAACAAGAAGCTGCAGCTGAAGCAGAGACTGCTGAAGAGGTAGCTGAAGAAGCAACTGAAGAGGAAAAATAATGGCTGGTGCTACTCCAAAACTAATTAAAGAACTTAGAGAAAAATCTGGTGCAGGGATGCTTGATTGTAAAAACGCTTTAAATGAGTGTGATGGTGATATTGAAAAAGCGATGCAATTTCTTAGAGAATCTGGTCTTGCAAAAGCTGCTAAAAAGTCTGGAAATGTTGCTGCAGAGGGTCTTATTACTATTTTAGTAAGTGATGATTCTACAAAAGCTACAATGACTGAAGTTAACTCTCAAACAGACTTTGTTGCTAAAAATGATCAATTTATTGCTCTTACAAATGAAATTACAGCTCATGTTCAAGCTGAGGGTTGTGCAACTCAAGAGGAGCTTCATAAAACTACTATCAATGGTACAAACTTTGAAGAGTATTTAAATAGTAAAATCGCAACTATCGGTGAAAACTTAGTTGCTAGAAAAATGGCTACAATCACTACAGATAATGGAGTAGTAAATGGTTATGTGCACTTAGGAAAAGTTGGTGTTATGTTAGGTGCTACTTGTGATGAGGGTGCTAAAGAGAAAACAAAAGATCTTCTTAAAAAAGTTGCAATGCATGCTGCTTCTATGAAACCTTCTGTTATCTCTTATAAAGATTTAGCAGCAGATTTTATTGAGTCTGAAAATAAAGCAATTATTGCAGATATTGAAAAAGAGAATGAAGAGTTAGTAAGACTTGGAAAACCTCTTAAAAATATCCCACAATATGTTTCTAGAGTTCAATTAACTGAAGAAGCGATCGAAGCTGCTAAAGCAGAGATGAGAGCTGAGCTTATTGCTGAGGGGAAACCTGAAAAAGTTGTTGATGAAAGAATTATGCCAGGTAAAATTGCTAGATGGATTGAAGATAACTGTCAACTAGACAAAACTCATGCATTACTTTCTCAAACATACGTAATGGATGATTCTATGACTGTTGAAGAAGCTATCAAAGCTTGTGATGAGTCTATTGAACTTGTTGAGTATGTTAGATTCGAACTTGGTGATGGAATCGAGAAAAAAGAGGAAGATTTTGCAGCTGAAGTAGCAGCGCAAATGTCATAAATCAAAAAAGTTGAACGATGGATTGTGAAAACAATATAAAGAGTTCAACTTTACTTTTTGATATAAAAGGGATAAGTCATAACTTTGATTATCCCCTTTTTGAAGATATCAATCTCTCCTTACAAAGAGGAGAATCTATCGCTATTATCGGTGTAAGTGGTAGTGGCAAATCAACACTTCTTAATATCTTTTCTTCCCTTTTGAGACCAAATAAAGGTGAAGTATACTACAATAATAAAAATATTTTTCAATTGTCACAAAAAGAGTTATTACAAATACGACGAGATGATTTTGGGATAATTTTCCAAGCACATTATCTATTTCGTGGGTTTAGTGCTATAGAAAACCTAGAGATCTCAAAGTTTTTAAGTGGGAATGATATTGATAAAGAGTTATTAAAAGCTTTAAAGATAGATCATGTCTTAACTCAAGGGATTGGAGAGCTTAGTGGTGGACAACAGCAAAGACTTTCAGCTGCAAGGGTTTTAACAAAAAAACCAAAGATCATCTTTGCAGATGAACCAACAGGTAACCTTGATTCTACAACAGCTAGTGAATTGATGAATGTGCTTTTTGAATATATTAAACAAAAAGATGCTGGATTGTTTATCGTGACTCATGAGGATGAGATAGCATTTGAATGTGATAAAGTATATAAACTGGATAATTATAAATTGGAGCAATTAAAATAAGATGAAGAATTTGATTTTAGTGTCAAGGAAGCCTATTGTTATTCAGATATTTACACTTGTTTGCAAAAAGCTTCAACTCTCTTTAGAAGTACTAGATGAGCCTCAAATAGATCATAAAGTTGATATTATTATTGTTGATAATGATTTTATTAGTGAGCGGATAAATGTATTTAAAAGTTATTCTAAACTTATTGGAGTTATTTCAAAAGAGGAACTCCCTTATGAGATCGCAAATGATTTTTTAATACCTTTACCTTTTTTACCATCAACTCTGCAGCAGATCTTAGATAAACAACTTGATATTTTGGAAGAGAGAGGCAGATCAAAAGTGTATGTCTCAAATATTGAAGTTCCTATAGATGATGAGCAAGATGAGCCAAAAGTGAAAGAAGAAAATATAGAGGATCAACCTGATTTGGCAGTGGATTATCTTGAGGATTTAGCAGATAATATAGCTACTGATATGGAAGAGGAAACGGATGATAGTATGGTTTCATTTAGTTCTATAAAGCAAGGGGGCGTTTTGGATAATAAAGAGCTCTCTTTAATAGAAGAAATGATCAATGATACGAATGAAAAACGAATCGATGAAATGACTGAGAATATCGATGATAAAGAGGAAGATCAATGGCTCGATCTCTCTTCTATTATTGATCAAGCGATCAATGAGGTTAATATGATCGATGATATGGATGATAGACCCTTAACGATCTATTTAAATGATTATGAAATAGATCAATTAAAACCGCTTTTAAATCTTTTAGATCAAAATACTATTGATGACCTCTCAGAGGGAAAAGAGATACCTCTTATTTTAAAACTTGATACAGGTGAGTCAAAAAGTGAATAAAAAACAAATTGGAGCAATACTATTGCTCTCTGGTCCTAGTGGGTGTGGAAAAAGCTCCCTACTTAAAAACCTTTTCCAATCTGTAGATAACTACTATTTTTCTATATCAACTACTACACGAACGCCTAGGCCTGGGGAGAGTGATGGAGTAGATTACTTTTTTGTCTCAAAAGAAGCGTTTAAAAAAGATATAGATGATGGATATTTTTTAGAATGGGCAGAGGTTCATGGAAATTATTATGGGACTTCATTAAAGTTGATTCAAAAGGCTTTAGATGATGGAAAACTTGTTGTTTTTGATATAGATGTACAAGGGTTTGAGCAAGTGATAGATAAACTAAGAGATATCACAACTTCAGTATTTATCACAACTCCTAGTTTAAATGAACTTCAAAGTCGTCTTACAAATCGTCAAACTGATAGTAAAGATGTAATAGAAAAGCGGATAAAAAATGCAAAAGTGGAGATAGAGTATATTGATAAATATGATTATATTTTAATTAATGATGATCTAGAATTAGCCTCAGAGCAGCTTTTATCAATAGCTACTAGTGCAAGGCTCAAAACCACTTTAATGGATACTAAAAAATTTATTCAACAATGGAATGAGGAATAACTAGATCTCATCCTTTGGAGAAGGTTTTCCGAAGTAGTATCCTTGCATATAACTAACACCTAACTCTTTAGTTGCTTCAAAAACCTCTTTTGTGCTTACAAACTCTGCAACTGTTTTAATACTTAATTGGTTACAGAAGTTTGTTATAGATTCTACAATAAGTGCTTGTTTTTTCTCTTCATCAATTCTTTTAATAAGTGATCCATCTATTTTTACAAAATCTATATCTAAAGTTCCTAAGATATTAAAGTTTGAGTAACCTGCTCCAAAATCATCAATACCTATTTGGCAACCAAATTTCTTTACATCAGTGATGAACTGGCTTACTAAATCATAATCATTGATCTCTTCACTCTCTAAGATCTCAAAATCTATATTTTTAGCTTGCTCTTTACAGCTTTCTAAAGTATCTAATATAAAGTGATAGGTCTCTTTATTAATAATATCATCAAAAGAAAGATTGATTGCTACTCGTATATTTTTCTCTTTTATGATCTTAATTACTTCAGTTAACATGATCTTGATAATAATAGGATAGAGTTTTGCTTTTTTTGCAATAGATAAAAACTCAAAAGGAGCTATTTGGGTACCATCATCTTCGATATAACGGATAAGAGCTTCATATTTATATACCTCTTGGGTATTTGCATCAACTATTGCTTGAAGATATGGCTGGAAGTTTCCATTGATATATCCATTTTTAATTTTTTTGATCCAGTCGATATTTTTTTGGAAATCCTCTTTATGGTCAAACTGAGAGTTTTCAAAAACTAAGAGTTGAAGATATTTTGCTCTTGCTTTTTGAATAGCACGTTGTGCGTATTCAAAAGTGTGTTTATCATCAGATCGTGCAATACCCATAGTGACATTGATATCTACATTTGTTTCATCGATATTAATCCCACTTTGATCAATGGTTTTTGCAAAAGATTCACATAAAGATTTAAATTGTTCTAAAGTTGTATCCACATCAGCAGTAAACACTACAAATCTATCAGATCCTACCCTATAAATCTTGTACTTTTCCCCTTGAAAATATTCTTTTAGACTTTGTGTAAAACCTTCAAGGATCTTATCTCCATTAGCCTCTCCATAAAGATCATTGAGAACTGAGAACTTATCTATATCTATGAGTGCCATAAAGGTTTCTAAGGTTTCACTATTTTTAATATCTCTAATAAGCGCATTTCTATTTGCAGTATGGGTAAGTTGATCTGTATATAAGTCTCTTAGTTCATGGTAAAGAAGGGATTGTTTCATAGTATCGAGAAGCTTTTTGATATTGATTGGTTTTAAGACATATTTATCAATACCAAGTTCTATTGCTTCTAAAAGATACTCAGAGTTTGAAAAAGCAGTTGCTACAATGATTGGAATATTTGGGTTGATCGCTTTGATCTTTTTTGCCATCTCTAAACCATTCATTTTTGGCATATTTACATCAGTGATAATTAGATCAATTGTATCTTGATTTTCTAAGAAGAGATTAAATCCAACCTCTCCATCTTCTGCAATGAATTGTTGTTTTGTAAATGATTCAAGTATCCCTTTTGTTACATCACGAAGATATTGTTCATCTTCACAATATAAAACAGTGATATCTTTTAATCGTGATACATCGTTTACTTTTTTCATTGCTTCTCTTTATTTATATTAGTTGCATTATAATACAAAAAAAACAATAAAGAGTGAATTATAAGCAATGGATTCAAATAACGAAATTTTGATTTTGAATACGGGTGGAACGTTTAATAAATATTATGACCCTATTAAAGGTGAATTAAAAGTAAGCAGTGAAAATAATTTTTTAATTGATATTTTTAAAAGAGCAAAAATTTCAAATATTAAAATAGA
>CBETOJ010000114.1:0-5691 GCA_965537725.1 uncultured Campylobacterales bacterium
TCATAACTTTAGTGCGACCCAAGGGTCGGGGAATTAAACCCTCTTTAGATTAAAAGAGGTAGTTGCTTTAAATCCAAATACACCCAAACCACTTCTCATGTAGATATTAAAAAACAAGAATATTAGAGAACTGCAATTTTTAGCACAAAATGAATCTATAGGAAAAATGACACAACAAAAGCTTTTTGAGCTTAAAGATAAAACCATCACTCAAAACCTAATCCAATCCAATAATCTAGCTAGTGAAAATGTTGATGAGGTGATAGAAGATGAAAGTCTAAAAAAAGAGCTTTTAAAATCTATAGAGCTAAATGATAAAATATATAACATTTCTATCGCTTCCAATGGAGCCTTAAAAGAAAATATTTTCACAATACTTTACCAAATAGATGATTTTGATGTAAATCTAGCATTAGTTTATAATATAAAAACACCAAAAGAGATCCTCAAAACTCTCTATGAAAAAAATATCCATGAGATAAATACTCTCTTAGCAGAGAACACAAATACTCAAATTAATATCTTGATGCAACTCCAAGTAGATAATAGATACCATACTCTTGTCTCAAACAATGAAACCTATAAAGAGTTTTCAAGAAATTCTTTAGGGATAATCTCAGATAGAGAGAGTCAATTTAAAAGAAGTACTTACGACATGGGTTTTTTTAACTAATAGTTAATGATTTTGCTTGAACTTGCTCTTTCTTTCCCAGTAAACTCTTTTTCATTAGCATCTTATACAACTAATTTTGCAATTTCATCTGTTTGTAATGCAATAGTATGGGTTTGAGATGCAATTGTTGCATTTTGTTGGGTTTGTTAACCTAAAGAATTTATAGCATCATTCGATATGATTTTTTAAGTAATGCATTAATACGTATCAATAGCTCATCTGGTTCAAAAGGCTTTTGAATATATTCATCAGCCCCACATCAAACCCTTTTGAGATCGATTGAATATCAACTAAAGCAGTAATAAAAAAAGCTGGTGTCATATCCCCACTCTCTCGCATCTGCTGTGAAAAATCAAACCCATTTAGTAGTGGAACATTTACATCTAAAAGATAAAGATCAAAGCTATTATCGTAAGTAAGAGCGAGTGCATCTTCTCCATTTTTTACACAAATGATAGTAAACCCTTCATTACTTAAAAGGTATTTTAAACTTTGCGATAAGATCTCATCATCTTCTAATAATAATATATTGACCATTTGTTCTTCTACTCCAATCTACTCTAACCTAATCTCTATCATACTAAAAAAGTATAACTAAAGTACTAGTAGAAAATAAAAAAAGGGCTACAAACGCAGCCCTTTTTTAGATTATAAAGTTTTAATTTTGAATATTACGCACCAATTCCAAACATCTCAAACTGTACGTACCATACTGCAATTGAGATGATATATCCTATCAAAATAGTCCATGCATATTTCATATGTGCACTAAATGTATAGATACCTGGTAATTTACCCATTACTCCAACACCTGCAGCAGATCCAAAAGAGATCAATGATCCCCCAACCCCTGCTGTAAGTGTTACAAGCATCCATTGAGCATGAGCCATCTCTGGACCTGCTTTTAGAACTGCTGACATAACTGGAACATTATCAACAATAGCAGATAAGAAACCTACTCCAATATTTGATACTGTTGGCCCTAAAACTTCTGGAGAATATACATGAGAAGCTAATGCTAACCATCCAATAAAATATAATGCTCCAACCGCAGCTAAGATACCAAAGAAAAATAATAGAGTATTGTTTTCTATTTTTGCCATCGAATGGAAAATATTAAACTCACTATTATGTTTCTTTTTCAATTGATATGCATAGATCTTTAACAGTGAAAGACCAAACATCATACCCCACATCGCTGGTAAGTGTAATACTTGGTGAGACATTACAGCACAAAAAATTGTAAATACACCAAGTCCAATAACAACCTCTGCACCTTTCATAAGTTCAGGCTTAGTCTCTTTTGATGCATCAAAATCAGGAACTGTATCAGGTACTACACGTGATAATAATACAGCAGTTGCAAGATATCCTAAGATTGAAGCTGGGAATAAGAATAAGAAATCAGTAAATGAGCCTTTTCCTGTAGTCCATGCCATAAGCGTTGTGATATCTCCAAATGGTGACCATGCACCCCCTGCATTTGCAGCAACAACAATATTAATAGCACCAGGGATTAAGAATTTTTTATTCTCTTTTTCAATAGTAATAAGTACTGTTGAAAGGATTAAGGCAGTTGTTAAGTTATCTGCGATCGGTGAGATAAAAAATGCTAAAAAACCAGTTAACCAAAATAGTTTTTTATATGTATACCCTTTTGATACAAGGTTATATTTTAATCTATCAAATACACCCATATGGATCATAGACTCGATATAAGTCATTGCAACAAATAAGAAAAAGAAGATCTCTGCGATCTCTAAAATAAGATGTTGTGCTTGTGTATGCACAAGATCCATACTTATATCATTTAGTGCATAATAAAGTGCAATAAGCATAAATAGAAAAGTTCCCATCAATAAAGCAGGTTTTGCCTTATCTATATGGTATTTCTCCTCCATTGCAACAAAATAATATCCAATAACAAATATAATAAGTGCTAATATACCAACCCAAGTATATGTAAGATCAGGGATCGCTTCACCCCCTGCACTTCCACCACCACTAGCAAAGGCAAATACACTTAATAAACTAATCAATATTAGTTTTAACATCATTTCTCCTTGATAAAATGTGCCCCTACAGATTCTTTTCTATCTATGGCACTTTGAATGATAGATTTTGCCGTAAGTAACCTTAAAAATAACAATCTACCAACATCCTCTTTTAAAAAGCTTTCAACCTCTTCTAACGCGTCTATAAGATCTTGACGAACCCTTACTATTCCTACGCTTCTCCACATCAAAGTACGAAGATCGTTTTTAATCGCTTTATCACCTTTTTTTAAAAGTTCATAGTGAGGATAACAATTTTTTCCTTTAAATTTGTGTAAATCTATTGTAAATTTTTCTTTTTTACACTCATTTACTGTAATTTTAGAAAAAACAAGCCCTTCAAGAAGTGAATTTGAAGCCAATCTATTAGCACCATGAACACCTGTACAAGCAACTTCACCTATCGCATAAAGATTTTTAGTAGTTTTTACTTTTGAATTTAGATCAACTTCTATTCCACCCATACTATAGTGAAATGCTGGTGAGATAGGAACCCTCTCAAATGGAAGGTCATATCCTATCTCTTTTAGATCTTTATAGATATTTGGAAAACGTTGTTTAAACTTCTTTTTATCAAAGTTTTTAAAAGAAAGATATATCTTTGATCCTGTTTTTTTATGATAGTTAAAAATTGATCGACTTACGATATCTCTAGGAGCTAGTTCAGCATCATGATGATAATCTTTTAAAAATGCATACCCCTCCTCATCTTCAATAATCGCTCCCTCTCCTCGTAAAGCTTCGGTTAAGAGCTGTTTTCTAGCATTGTCTGATTCAATAAAAACAGTTGGATGAAACTGCATCATCTCCATATCTTTTAAAGCTAAACCTTTTTCTACACAGATCCCTTGAATATCACCTGCAATTGTAGTAGAGTTGGTATGATATCTATAGATAGATCCTACTCCACCACTTGCTAAAATTGTATTATGAGCATAGACAATTTTATCTTTGTCATTGGCAATCATATGAGCTCCATAACAGATACCATCTTCATATAAAAGGTCTATCACAATAGAGTCTACTACTACCTCATGAGGACATTGTTGTAATAAGAACATATGAAGCATACGTCCAGTTGCATCCCCATCGGCATGTAAGATCCTATTGGTACTATGGGCTGCTTCTTTAGTGTATGCTAAAGCACCTTTTGCATTAGTATCAAACTCAAAACCATTATCTATAAGATCATCTATAGCTTCCATAGAGTGTTCACTTAAAGTTTGCACTGCCTCAGGGTCATTAAGATACACACCAGCTTCTAAAGTGTCTTTTATATGAAAAGGGATATCTTGTTCATCCTTTGCTCTAACCACTCCACCTTGCGCCCAAAAAGTATTACACTCCCAAGGGGTTTTTTTACAAACTACTAATACTTTTTTATCCTCAGGAATCAATCTTGCAGCATTAAGCCCTGCAATCCCTGCACCTATTATTAAATAATCATATACCATATTTTATTCACTTATTATTTGTTGTTTTTACTTCGCTAGTATCATATTTGGGATCTGCTTTATAACCACATCCTGCGAAAAAGATCGTACAGAAAACTGTAAGAAAAAAAATAAAAGATTTCATTTATATCCTTGATATTTTTTAATAGCTCAGACTATCTTAAATTTAATAAAATATTGATTAATATTGAGGTATAATTCGCCACAAAATATTTACAAGCTCTTAAAAGGAACAATATATGGAAATTGCTAGCAGAATGGATAGACTTTCAGAGTCGATCACAATGGCTATCACATCTTTATCAAAGCGGCTAAAAGCGGAAGGGAAAGATGTTTTGAGTTTTAGTGCAGGTGAACCAGACTTTGGTACACCACAGGTGATAAAAGATGCAGCTGTAAAAGCTCTAGAGAACAATGAAACAACATACACAGCAGTTGAGGGAACACTAGAGTGTAGAGAAGCTGTTTGTTTAAAACTAAAAAAAGACAATGGACTAGAATATGATCCATCTGAGATTCTTTTAGGAAATGGAGCAAAACATAGTTTATTTAATATTTTTCAAGCTATGATCTCTGAAGGTGACGAGGTGATTATTCCAGCACCTTATTGGGTAACATACCCAGAACAAGTAAAATATAGTGGTGGAACAGTTGTAGAGATCATTACTGATGATGCAAGTGAATTTAAAATAACTCCAGCACAATTAAAAGCAGCTATCACAGATAAAACAAAAGCTTTAGTACTTACAACTCCTTCAAACCCAACTGGTTCAGTATATACAAAAGAGGAGCTTACAGCACTTGCAGAAGTTTTAAAAGGAACAAATATCACAGTTATTAGTGATGAGATGTATGAAAAACTTATGTATGATGGGATGGAATTTACAGCAGTTGCAAGTGTAAGTGAAGATATGTACAACAGAACTATTACTATTAATGGTCTAAGTAAATCAGTTGCAATGACTGGGTGGAGATTTGGATACTTAGCTACTAAAGATAAAGAGCTATTTAAAGCGATGAAAAAGCTTCAATCTCAAAGTACTTCAAATATCAACTCTATCACTCAAGCTGCAGCTATTGTAGCACTTGATGGAACAGCTGATAAAGATATAGAATCTATGAGAGTAGAATTTGAAAAAAGAAGAGATATCGCATGTAACCTTATCAATGAAATTGATGGATTAAGTGTAGTAAAACCAAATGGTGCATTTTATCTTTTTGTTAATATCAAAGGAGTATCAAATGACTCTATGGAGTTCTCTAAAGGTCTTTTAGAAGAAGTTGGGGTTGCAGTAGTACCAGGTGTTGCTTTTGGTTTAGAAGGGTATTTTAGACTTTCATTTGCAACAAGTGAAGATATCATTAGAGATGGTATTTCAAGAATTCAAAAGTTTGTTTCAAAACAATAAAACCTTAGATGATCACTTAATAAACTTTTTTATTAAGTGATTATTTTTTAATCTAAAGAGGGTTTAATTCCCCGACCCTTGGGTCGTACTAAAGTTACGAT
>CBETOJ010000115.1:0-5633 GCA_965537725.1 uncultured Campylobacterales bacterium
ATATACTTATAAAAGGTGCCATAAAGCATCAAAATAAAGAGATAGAAACTGATTATTTAGAGTTAAAAAACTCTCTTATTTCATAGCCATAAGAGTTTGATATTCATGTAAAGCAAAATCATCAGTCATACCACTTATAAAATCGACCAATAATCTCACTCTATAATACCACTCCATGATTCTAAACTCTTCTTTATTATTCTTAGATAATTCTTGTACATCTTGTTTGTATGCAACGATCTGTTTGGATGAGAGTCTTTTTATAAGAAGTCTTGATAAGAAACAACTCACTTCTCTATCTTTTCCATTAACAAGTGCTTCAAACTCATCATTATTTAATTCAAGTAATGGCTTATAAATATCTAAAAGTCCATTGACTATTGTATGTCCTTTGAGTTCTAACTCTTGAACCTCTTTATTTTGATAGATATATTTTACTGATATTTTTTGAAGAATTTTAACAGCTTTATAATACTTACTTTTTTTATCATATTCTAAAAGTGCATCATTAAAAGTACCATTAAAAATAGCTGTATGATTATCTATATATATCTTTGCCACATGTCTTACAAGAGAGCTTACAAGTTTCGCTCGAAAGATCGTAAAAAACATATTAAACTGATACGCTTCTTCATTTTGTTTTACTTGGGTGTATTTCTCTTCTATGATCTCTAAAAGATAGTTTTCATTTTCTAATTCACACTCTTTTTTTATTAGGTTATAAACATCATCAAGAGTTAAGATCCCTTTTTCTACAGAGTCTTCAAGATCAGCTGTAAGATAGGAGATATCATCTGCTGCTTCCATAATATACGTAAGTGGAAATCTATGTCCATTTTGCACTTCTAAAGTTTCTTGAATCTCTTGTACAAGTTTTTTTTCACTGTAGTAAAACCCTGGCTTCTTTTTTACATAATAAAGTGAATCTTCTTTAGATGGCTTTTGCTCATATGCCCCTCTTGTATATTTTAAAGTGGAGAGAATCTGAGTATAGGAAAGATTGAGTCTTTGAAGCTTTGTGATCACTCTTATAGCTTGTGCATTTCCATCATAGTTGCAAATATCTAGTTTGATCTGCTTTTTTAAAGTTTTTAATTCTTGTGAAGTAGTATCAAACTGTTCTAAAATTGGTATTGCATTTTTTTTAATCCAGTGATTGATACTCTCTTCAGCAGAGTGTCCAAAAGGAGGATTTCCTATATCATGAAGTAAACTTGTCATCTCAACTGTAGAGATAAAAGCATTTTCCATATCTTCTAAACCATACGCTTCACCTGTTTCATCTAAATCTTTTAAAATAGTTTTCGCAATAAAACGTGCAGTTTGAGCTACTTCTAGTGAATGGGTGAGACGTGTACGTATAAAAGCATTGAGTTCAAGTGCAAAAACTTGTGTTCTTTTTTGTAGTCTTCTAAATGCAGCTGAAGAGAGGATCCGTCCTCTATCACTCTCAATTGAGATCTCTATATTATCAATTGGGTTTATTTGTCTATGGGTTGTAAGTTTTGTTCTATAATCTATCATAACAAATATTATACATAAATAGAGCTAAAGCTACTTTATGCTACCCTATTCCCTTTAAAATTACTAACAATTATAAGGATTTTTATAGATGGCAACGATACAATCTCTTAGAGGGATGAAAGATATTATTGATAATGACAGCGAACTTTTTACTTACTTTGTAGACAACTGTGCACGAATCGCTAAAAAATATGGATATGGATATATTGAAACTCCTATTTTAGAAGAGACTGCACTTTTTAAAAGAAGTGTTGGTGAGAGTTCAGATATCGTAAGTAAAGAGATGTATCAGTTTATCGATAAAGGTGAAAATGACGTATGCCTTAGACCTGAGGGAACTGCTGGGGTTGTAAGATGGTTTGTACAAAATAAAAAGGACCGTGCAGGTGGAACTACAAGAGTCTATTATCATGGTCCAATGTTTCGATATGAAAGACCACAAAAAGGAAGGCTAAGAGAGTTTCACCAGTTTGGATGTGAGTCTTTTGGAGAAGCTAGTGTCTATGAAGATGCTACAATTATTTTAATGATCCATGAGATCCTTAGCTTTTTTAAGATCGGATATAAACTACAACTCAACTCTTTAGGTGATCAAAACTGTATGCCACAGTATAGAGACAACCTTGTAGAGCATCTAAAAGAACTTACTTTATGTGAAGATTGTAATAGAAGAATAGAAACCAACCCTATTCGAGTACTTGATTGCAAAAATGAAAGCTGTCAAAAAGAGCTTGTAAATGCTCCAAAAATCACTGAAAATCTTTGTGGTGAATGTGATAGTGAGTTTGAAAAACTAAAAACTATACTTGATAAAAACAATGTTGCTTATGAAGTAGATAGCAACCTAGTTCGTGGACTTGATTACTATTCAAGAACTGCTTTTGAGTTTGTAAGTGATGAGATCGGTGCACAAAGTGCTATTGCAGGTGGTGGAAGATATGATAGGCTTGTAGAGTTTTTAGGTGGGAGAACCACTCCTGCTGTTGGTTTTGCTATAGGGATTGAGCGTCTTCTTGAACTTATTAAGATGAACGAGAACTCCGAGGAGATACTTTATATTGGAGCTATGTGTGAAGAGGCTCTTGATACAGTATTTTCTTTAGTATCTAAAAAAAGACTAGAGCTTAAAGTGATCACAGATTATAAAAGTAGAAGCTTTTCAAAACATTTAAATAATGCTGGAAAGCAAGGTGCTACAAAAGTAGCTCTTATTGGTGAAAAAGAGCTTGAAGAAAATAGTATTTGGGTTAAGAACCTAAGTTCTGGAGATGAACAAAGTATTTCACAAGATCAATTATAACTATTTTCCATCATAATTTAATTGGATCTTAAAAACTGCCCCTTGCTCATCATTAGCAACGGAAATAGTTCCTTCAAAATGTTGCTCAATAATAGTTTTTGCCATATAAAGCCCTATTCCTGTTCCTACTGAGGAATGCTTTGTAGTAAAATATGGATCGAAGATCTTTTCTTTGATCTTATCTGGTACCCCTCCTCCATTATCACATATCGTAATAGTTATTTTTTTGTCTAATTTTATAGCTTTAATAGATATATATTTCTCTTTTTGAGTACTAAGAATATCTCTTGCATTTCAAAAAAGAAGACTTTTATGGGAAGTCTTAGAAAGACTTCGCCATTACACGATTTAATCGTTTTGTAAAGCTAACTGGATCTTTAATCTCCATACCTTCACTCATTTTTGCTTGATCAAGAAGTAACCATGCTACATCATCGATCATAGCATCATCTGCACATCCATTTAATTTTTGAACGATCTCATGATCTGGATTAATCTCTAAGATTGGTGCAGACTCTGGCATCTCTTGTCCCATTTGTCTAAACATATGAGCCATTGAAGCCATAGGATCGTTTGCATCTTTTACAACGCAAGATGGAGAATCACTAAGTCTATTTGTAGTTTTTACCTCTTTTACAGACTCACCAAGCTTTTCTTTTACTTTCTCAACGATAGATTTGAATTTCTCCTCTACCTCTTTTTTCTCTTCTTCTGTTTGCTCAGTCTTTGGAGCTTCACACGAAGTGATATCTTTGAGATCCCACTCTTGGTATGCACCAATTGCTGGTGTTACAATCTCATCGATCTCTTTATCATCTAAGATAAGTACTTCAATATTGTTTTTCTTATACGCTTCAAGGAGTGGAGAGTTTCTAAGAACTTTTTCATCTTCCCCTACGATATAATAGATCGCTTTTTGTTCACTATCAGCCCTCTCTTTATATGCTGCTAATGATGTCATCTTTGCATCATCATTTGTAGATTTGTATCGTACAAGTTCTAAGATTGCATCTTTGTTTGTATAGTCTTGATATAATCCTTCTTTTAAAGGTCTATTATACTCAGCGATAAACTTCTCATATTTCTCTTCATCTTTAGAAAGCTTTTTGATCTCTCCAAGAATCTTTTTTACTGAACCTTGTTTGATATTTGCCATGATTCTATTTTCTTGTAAGATCTCTCTAGATACATTTAGTGGAAGATCTTCAGAATCAATAATACCTCTTACGAATCGAAGATATGTTGGCAATAGTTCTTTCTCATCATCAGTGATAAATACTCTTTTTACATACAGTTTTACACCTGGTTGATAATCTACTCTATACATATCCATTGGAGCTTTTGCCGGGATATAAAATAGTGTCGTATACTCATTTACACCTTCAGCTTTTGTATGAACATGAAGCATTGGCTCCTCAGAATCATGAGAGATAGTTTTATAAAACTCCACATACTCTTCAGGTTTTACTTTTGATTTAGGCAGTGTCCAAAGAGCTGTTGCTTCATTGATCTGTTCTCTTTTCTTCTCAATTGTTTTAGCAGGCTCTTTTCCAGCTTCTTTATCTTCATCACTTAACTCTTCTGTTACTTCTTCAGAGTAGTTTAAAAAGATTGGGTAAGCGATATGATTAGAGTATTTTTTTACAATATTTTCTACTCTCCATTTTCCAGTATAGTCACTTACTTCATCCTCTTTTAGTTTGATGTAAATAACTGTACCACTTTCATCTTTTACACAAGGTGCTAAATCAAACTCACCTGATCCATCACTTGACCATTTGTATGCTTGATCTTCACCAGCTTTTTTTGAGATAACATCTACTTTATCTGCTACCATAAATACAGAATAGAACCCTACTCCAAACTGACCAATTAGATTAGAATCTTTTTTTGCATCACCAGTCATAGCTTCTACAAATGATTTTGTTCCAGATTTAGCAATAGTACCAATTGAAGCGATAAGATCCTCTTCATTCATACCAATACCATTATCAGCAATAGTAATAGATTTATCTTCCTCGTCAAGTTTAATATTGATCTGACCAGACCAATCAGCATACTTCTCTTTTAGATTTTCTTCTGTTAGTTTCAAATAGTTTAATTTATCAATTGCATCACTTGCATTTGATACAAGTTCTCTTATAAAAATCTCTTTATTTGAGTATAAAGAGTGTGTCATTAAATGTAATAGTTGTCCAACTTCTGTTTGAAATTGATGTTTCGCCATAAAATTTCTCCTATTTTAAAATTATATATTATAACGATGAAATAGTAACATAACTTTATAAAAGGAAGCTAAAGCTTAGAAAATAATTAGCACTTAATTTTAAAGAGTGCTAATTTAGTTGGCTTTTTTCAATAATGAAGGTGTTTTTTGTTTCTCTTTTTTTTGTAACATTTTTACATCAAATCCACATGTAGTACTATTACAAGGTGGTATAGTTCCCATATCTTTTCCATTTTCCATTAAAAACTCTTCTAAATCACTCATCCTAGTAATAAAATAACGCGAATTTAATTTCTTCGTAGCTTTTGCATCACTTTTATGAGCTTCATAAAGATTTTTTGCATTATTTTCAAAAAGTTTTTCCCATTCATCAGAGGTTCTTACTTTTGCTACATAATAGGCACTTCCATGACAACTTTTACAAGTCTTTTTATAATTTGCTATTGCTGCATCTTCATTTGCAAAAAGCAAACTATACCCTATTGTTAAGAGACTTAGTGGAATTATTTTCTTCATTTTTGAGCCTTTATATATTAGAATTTCTTATTATAAGATATTTTTCATCTAATTTTAGTAAGATAC
>CBETOJ010000116.1:0-5618 GCA_965537725.1 uncultured Campylobacterales bacterium
ATCATCTCACCAAAAGGGAAGTTCTTTTTTTGTTATGATGCGAAACAACTTGATACCATTGTAATGCTTTTAAATAAGTATAAATTAAATATTGAATCGATCCAGTTTCTTCATCCCAATGAACAAAAACAAGCAAGTCTTATTATGGTGTATGCGAGAAAAGGAAGTAAATCACCTTTAAAAGTTTTAAACCCTATTATTATGTTTGAAAAAGATGGTGAGTTTAAAGAGTCAACCAATAAAATATACAAAAAATGTAATACTCATAGTATCAAATCGCTAGTAGATGAAAATTCATAGTTACACCAAAGAATTGATATAGTATAATACGCGAATATGTTAACAAATAAAGATTACCCATACAAATTTGACGAAGTAAAATGTGCAACATGTGAAGGAAACTGTTGTATTGGAGACTCAGGCTATATATGGATATCTAAAGAAGAGATAAAAACATTAGCAGATCATCTGAATATCTCTATTGAAGAGTTAGGATTACATTATCTTATAAAAGTTGGTTATAAATACTCTATAAAAGAGAGACAACTTTCAAAAGACAACTATGCATGTATCTTTTTTGATTTGACAAAAAAATGTTGCAGTGTTTATGAAGCACGACCAAATCAATGTAGAACTTTCCCATTTTGGGAATATTTTAAAAATAATATAGAGGAGCTAAAAAAGGAATGTCCAGCTATAGTCACATCGTAGTTTTTTTAATTCTAATCATTAGCTCAATTGGATGTACAAATAAAACAAATATAGTAGTCCCACAGCATGATTATAGAGAAGATCTTACCATTTTAATTGCATTAGATAGTGAAAAAACACGTAATTATGGGAACGGTCTTTTATATTATTATGATCTTTATCAATTAACTAATGAAGAGACTTATTTAAAAAAAGCTATCTATAATAGTTTTCAAGCAAGAAACTTTGAAAAAGCAGAACAATTTACAAAAGAGGGAATGGCTAAATTTGATAAAGAGTTTTATACCTATGAGTATATCTTAGCCCTTGCTTCACAAAAAAAGCATGAGGAAGCTTTGCAAATGGCAAAAGAGATCTTAAAAGAATCTCCAAAACCAGCAAACTATGAACTTGTAGCAAATATCTATTATCAACAAAAAAACTATGAAGAGGCTGTAAAGTATTATGAAAGTGCCTATGCAGGGGAGCAAAATGAAACAACTCTTCTTCAACTTGTCAATATCTTATATAGCTATTTAGATAAAAAAGAGGAAGCTTTAGCATACCTTGAAACTTATATCCAAACAAATACATGTAAACCTCTTATTTGTAATAAACTGATGCTGATATATCAAGAGCAAGGAAATATTAATGGGATGCTTTCAATCTTGACTAGAATGTATAATAAATACAAAGATAGTAAAATCCAGCCTCAAGCTATTAAAGTGATAGAGAATCTTATCATCTCACTATTAGAAAAAAAAGATATCAAAAAAGCGATCAAGTTTTTAGAAGATAATAATATAGACCAAGATAAATTGATCAATCTTTATTATCAAGATAAACAGCTAGATAAAGCTTTGAGCCTTACAAAAGAGATATACAATGAGACAAAAGATCCAGAGCTTTTAGGAAAAATAGCAATGTATAGATTTGAGCTGGCAAGGGATAAAAGAAAAGTGCTCAAACATGTGATCGCAAATTTTGAACTTGCTCTTAGTAGTGGAATCAATAATGCTGCATATCAAAACTATTATGGATATCTTTTAATAGATTATGATCTTGATGTCAAAAAAGGGATCGCTTTAATACAACAAGCTTTAAAACAATCTCCAAATAATCTAGCATATTTAGATTCTTTAGCATGGGGATATTATAAGATCAATGAGTGTGATAAAGCATATGAGATCATGTCTGAGGTTGTTTTACGAGCTGGGACAAAAGATGATGAGATAAAACTTCATTGGAATAGAATTAAAGATTGTAAAGGGAATAAAAAATAGATGATATTAGATGATATAATCAAAAAAACAAAAGAAGATCTAGAGATTAGAAAAAAAGAGTATTCAATGGATTGGTTAGGAAGAAGTTTGTCTTACAACCCATACTCTCCTAGAGATGTAAAACCTTATCTTACAGCAACAAAAGAAGAACCGATTAGAATCATAGCAGAAGTAAAAAAAGCGAGTCCTAGTAAAGGGATCATAAGAGAAGACTTTGATCCATTAGCGATCGCTCAAGAGTATTCTAAAAATGGAGCAAATGCTATATCAGTATTGACTGAGCCTCACTTTTTTAAAGGTGATCTAGAGTACCTTACAGGAATCAGAAGATATGTGGAGACTCCACTACTTAGAAAAGATTTTATCGTAGATAAATATCAGATCGTAGAAGCTTTAGCATATGGAGCTGATTTTATTTTACTTATTGCAAAAGCATTAAGTAAAAATGAGCTTCAAGAGCTTTATGATTATGCACTTCATTTAGGACTTGAAGTGTTAGTAGAGATTCATGATAAAGAGGATCTAAAAAAAGCGATGGCTTGTGGAGCTCATATCATAGGAATAAACCATAGAAATCTTGAAACATTTGAGATGGATATGAATCTATGTCATGAACTGATCCCTATGATCCCAAATGGAAAGATCATCGTAGCTGAGAGCGGAGTAAGTGATCAAGCTATTATTAAAGAGCTTAGTGAAGCTGGAGCAGATGCTTTTTTAATTGGAGAACATTTTATGAGACAAAATGATATTGGTACAGAAGTGCAAAAACTAAAAAACTCACCTACAGAGCTTTTTAAATAGTTTAATGGATGAGATAAAAAAAGAACTATCATCAAGATTTTCAAAAGCACTTGAAGATCTTGACCTACGAAAAGACAACCACCTATTAGAGTTAGAATTTCACTCAATCTCAGAAAAACTTTTTGAATTTATCAAAAGAAAAAAAGAACAAAACTCTATACCACTTAGACAAACAACAAACGATAATATCTGCACAAGTGAGTTTGATCTTTGTAGTGGAAAATCAAATGATGTAATTATCAATGATCTACCTAAAAATACCCCGACCCCTAAAAAAGCTCCAACTGAGCAAACAACAATACCTAGTAACTTTGCTTTAACCTATGAGATGAAACAGTTTGCAAAGTCAAAATTCGTACAAAATGTAGAAGAAGTATTTGAGAATTTTAAGCTATATTACCAATCTAAGGGAATTATGAACAGTGATTGGGAAGCAGCATGGAAGAAATGGGTCCTTAATAACAATAAATATAAAAACCATCTTATTAAAACAACCATTGATGAAGATATGCAATTAACAAAAGAGCTTCAAACTATTGCAAAAAAATATCTCTCAAAAGATCTTATTGAATTAGAGTTTACTAAATTTAAAAACCACTATATCTCAAATGGTGATTTGAAAGTATCTTGGGAGAGAGTTTGGGAAAACTGGTGTATCAACTCAAAACAATTTACAAAACAACAACCCACCTCCCCTGCTTTGCAAGAGAAACAACAATACAAATGGAACTTTAAAAAAGCAAAAGATACCAGTGATAAGATAAAAGATTGGTTGGAGTTTGAAAAAGGGATCAACTGGCTTGATGATTATTACTGGAAAGGGATAGCGATCCCTGGAATTGGATGGCAAAAAGTGGTTCATCCAGATTTTAATAAAGAAGAGATACTATTATATAAAATAGATAGTAGTGATGGAAACTTTATGTTATCTCATAAAACAAATGATGTAATTGATGCAGAGGTATTAGAAAATGACTAGAAAACAGCAAGAGTTCTATAGACTCTTAGTGAATCAAATGGTTGATTTTAATGAAGATTTTCATAAAGAGTTTACTATCAAAAGAATAGAAAAAATAGAAGACGACAAACTCAAATATCTTTTAGAAGATATTACTACAGATAAAGATAAAATATCAAAGAGAAAAGGGTATCTTACCTATTCTAAATTTGTATATTATGCTGATAAACTATTGGAATCACATCTTCAGATAGATCTAAAATCAAAAGAATCAAAAATCGACGAACTTTATCAAAAAAGAGAATGGTTATTACAAAGTATCTCAAATGAAGCAAAAAGCCTTGATGACAGAAATAAGCTAATTGATGGAATTAAAACAAAAACACTGATGTTTAATCAAAATGGGAAAAATATCTTAGATGAATGTGACTACTATATCATAGAAAAGTTTGGATATTTTAACTTTTTTGATGAGAATAAGAACTATCATATAAAAGAAGAAATAGAACAACACTACAAAGAGTTTCTTTTAGAAAAACAACAAATAGGATTTAGTAAAAAACCACTTCTAAACTAAACAAAGTTTAAATAGATTTGATGTACACTTTCACTCTTCTAAGACAAGTGCCGCTATGGTGAAATTGGTAAACACGCCGGATTCAAAATCCGGTGACCTCGGTCTTGCCGGTTCAAGTCCGGCTAGCGGTACCACTTATTAATCTGTTTCAAATATTTTTGAATACTATAAACATTACGAGATAAGAGGAATAATTTGATTTAGATAAACCTATGACTTTAAAAAAACAATTAGAACACTATTTTCAAAGAGATAATTTAATAGATGTATTTACAAGATATGAGATATATTTTCATATGGGTCTTAGTAGATTAGTTTATTTATCTTTGCAAGATATAGGTACTAAGAGATACTACTTTTAAACAACAAGCAAAAGAACAAAATGATCTAAATGTCAGCGCTCCCCAACTTGGACAGTCGAGCTCATCTTACTTGGACAGTTTGAATTTAGTGTAGATATCTGAAATGTATTTTAGCATAAGTGTCCAAGTGTTAGATTAAATTTTTTGTTTTCTCCTCATAGATCCTCCTGATAATTCTATTTTATGGGATGAATGGATAAGTCTATCCATCATAGCATCTGCTATGGTTTCATTTTGTAAATAACTATGCCACTCTTTAATTGGAAGTTGTGCAGTTATGATTGTTGATCCATTGAAGGTTCTCTCTTCTATAATTTCAAATAGGTCACCTAGTTGATCAGGTTTAAGTGGTACTTATTCCAAAGTCATCAATGATAAGAATATGATATTTTGATATCTTTGATAAGATTTTTGTATAACTACCATCAAGTCTTGCTACTTTGATCTCTTCAAGTAAAGTGTTGAGTCTATAGTACCTTGCACTATATCCATCATAGATACTGTTTTTTGCTAAGGCTTGGGCTAGAAAGCTTTTACCAACACCTGTAGCTCCTGTGATAAGTATATTTTGACTCTTTGTAATAAACTCATTATTAGCAAGAGAAAGTATCACTGATCTATCTAACCCTCTTGAAGAGGAGTATTCTATATCTGCAAGATTTGCAGTTGTATCTTTAAATTTTGCATTTGATAGAAGTCTTTTTGTTCTTCTGTTTGATCTTTCATTGATCTCTGCTTCTAGGAGTGTATGGAGTCTTTGCTCAAAGCTAAGCTTTGAATAGTTTGCATCATTAGATTGTTTCTCTAGATTTGTTTTAAAACCTTTGAGAGCTAAAGTATCTAGTTGGTTATTGATTGTTGCTATTGTCATTGTTGCCCCTTTTTTATTATAAGGGAGCGTAAAAAATTCTGTGTCAGTCACCATTTGTAACACTTAATTACAA